>JAFQNM010000032.1 GCA_017395885.1 Clostridia bacterium
AGTTGAGGCAGGCGGAACGGTTATCGCCGTTCTCGGCAACGGAATAGATATCGTCTATCCCAGGCAGCACGAGAAGCTTCTTTCAAGGGTGCTGGAGAAGGGCGCCATAATTACCGAGTATGCTCCGGGAGTATCTCCCGATGGGCATCATTTTCCTGTTCGTAACAGATTGATAAGCGGCATTTCTCAGGCTGTCTGTATAGTTGAGGGAAGAATAGTCAGCGGAACTCTGTCTACCGCACGACACGCCATCTACCAGGGAAAGACCCTGTATGCCGTGCCCGGCAGGATCGGAGATAAAAGCTCTGAGGGCACAAATTATCTCCTCCGTGAGGGCGCCATCCCGGTAACAAGCGTCCGTGATATAGTAGCTGATTTTGAGTTTGTCTATCCCAGAACGCTGAACCTTGACGGCTTTGTTCCCCATATTTCCTCAGATGAGGCTGCGGAAAAGCTCAGCGTGGGAAGTAAGGGAGTCCGTGCCGCAAAGCCTCAGGCTGAAGAAAAGGCGGAGGATAAGAAAAAAGCGAAAAAGGGAGCGTCCGAAAAGAAGGAAAAGCGAAAAAAGAATAAAAATCCGTTCCCCGAGGAGGAAAAGCCGGAGCCCAGCAGAGCTGATATTGAAAGCCTCGGAGAGAAAGAAAGAAAAATCCTTGACTATATGAAGGCAGACGTCCCTATGCTTGCAGATGAAATAGCTGAGGGCGGATTTTCCATATCCGATATAATGATAGCGCTGACCGTTCTGGAGATAGCCGGAGCAGTTGAAGCGGGAGCCGGAGGCTATTATCTGAAGCGTGCGGCAGATTACGGCGGAGAGCCGGATTACATAACGGAAGATGATGACGGATTGTAAACATTCAGCAGTTATGAAAATAACTGTTGCAAAATTCAAATTATGTGATATAATAATGAACTGTTGGCAATGCGAAATTTAATAATGTAAGGAATGGATTATAATAATGACCAATCTTGTAATCGTTGAGTCACCTGCAAAAGCAAATACGATAAAAAGCTATCTTGGCCAGAGCTATAAGGTGGTTGCATCAAAGGGCCATGTCCGCGACCTTCCCAAATCCACTCTCGGCATAGATATAGAGAATGATTTTGAGCCTCACTATATTAACATCAGGGGAAAGGGCGACCTTATAAAGGAGCTCAAGAAGGAAGCAAAGAAGGCAGACCGTGTATTTCTTGCAACCGACCCTGACCGCGAGGGAGAAGCGATCTCCTGGCACCTTGCGGTATCTCTTGGAATTCCTGTTGATAAGGTAAACAGAATAACCTTTAACGAGATCACAAAAACAGCTGTAAAGGAGGCCATCAAGGCACCCAGAAGCCTTGATATGGACCTTGTTAATGCACAGCAGACAAGAAGAATATTTGACAGAATAGTAGGATATAAGCTTTCCCCCTTCCTCTGGAAGAAGGTAAAGAGCGGTCTTTCTGCGGGAAGAGTGCAGAGCGCCGCAACAAAGATCATCGTAGAAAGAGAAAACGAGATCCGAGCATTCAAACCTCAGGAGTATTGGACAGTAGATGCCGTTCTCGAGACAGAGAAGGGCGCATATATGACCGTCCGTTATTATGGGGATACGGCAACAAAGGAAAAGGCAGAGCTTTCCTGCGCAGCAGATGCAGATAGAGTGCGCAGCGCAGTAGAGGGTAAGCCCTTCACGGCAGTAGAAGTAAAGAAGGGAACAAAGGTAAAGTCACCTGCTCCCCCCTTTACAACGTCAACTCTCCAGCAGGAGGCATCCAGAAAGCTCAATTTCCAG
>JAFQNM010000033.1 GCA_017395885.1 Clostridia bacterium
ACAGTGATCTTCCCATTATCAAAAAAGCAACAGATACCCTGAAGGCGCTTGATATCCCCTTTGAGGTACACATATATTCTGCCCACAGAACGCCTGACGAGGCGAGGGATTTTGCGCGCTCCGCAAGAGATAACGGTATAGGAGTTATCATTGCGGCTGCAGGCATGGCTGCGCATCTTGCGGGTGCTATTGCTGCAAACACCACTCTTCCCGTTATCGGTATTCCCTGTAAGGGCCCCAATTTTGACGGCATTGATGCTCTTCTTTCCACAGTACAGATGCCCTCCGGCATTCCGGTGGCTACTGTTGCTGTGAACGGTGGGGTCAATGCCGCTTTGTTATCAGCAGAGATTTTGGCTGTTTCAGATGCTGACATAGCCGCAAAGCTTGATGCCAAAAGAAAGGCTGATGCTGAGGCGGTTCTCGCAAAGGACGCAAAGGTCCTTGAAAATCTTTAAGTGATGTACTTTTGAAAAACAAGTAATCAAAAATCGTAAGCTTGCTTTTTCAAACCCATTTGTGTCCTTCTTTGCAAGTGGCAAAGGATTAAGAAAAACGGCACAAATGCAAAGAAAGGAATGACTATACATGGGCGGTTTTTTTGGTGCGGTAGGCACCCGTGATGTCATTGCCGACGTTTTCTACGGCACAGACTATCACTCTCATCTGGGAACCCGCAGGGGAGGAATGGCGGCATATGCCGCAGACGTGGGTCTCCAGAGAGATATACATAATATTCAGAACTCCCCCTTCAGAACCAAGTTTGAGCACATATTTGAGGAGATGCACGGCAACAGTGCCATCGGCTGTATCAGCGATACGGATCCCCAGCCTCTTCTCATCAGGTCAAACCTGGGAACCTATGCAATAAGCGTTGTGGGCGCCGTTAATAACGCAGAGGCCCTCATAAAGCAGTATCTTTCCTTCAGCGGAGGCCATTTCGATGCCATGACCGGAGGAAGGGTCAATGTGACGGAGCTTGTCTCTGCCATGATAAACCAAAAGAGCAGCTTTGAGGACGGGATCTGCTTTGCGAACGAGGTAATAGAGGGCTCCATTACCATCCTTATCCTCAAGGAGGGCGGAAACATTATCGCTGCCCGTGATAAGCTGGGCAGGCTGCCCGTGCTTGTGGGAAGGGGAGAGGATGGCTACAGCGTATCCTTTGAGTCCTTTGCCTTTGAAAAGCTTGGCTATGAAATGGAGAAGGAGCTTGGCCCCGGCGAGATCGTTGAGATCTCTGTGGACGGAGTGAAGCAGCTGGCAAAGCCCGGCAAGGAAATGAGGATCTGCGCCTTTCTCTGGTCATATTACGGATACTCAACGGCCTGCTACGAGGGCATTAATGTTGAAACAATGCGCTATCGCAACGGCGAGATAATGGCCGAGCACGACAGAGAGGCGGGAACTGCACAGAATATAGACTACGTTGCAGGCGTTCCCGATTCGGGCACACCTCACGCCATAGGATATGCGAACCGCAGCCACGTGCCCTTTGCACGTCCCTTCATCAAATACACTCCCACCTGGTCCAGAAGCTTCACCCCTGCAAAGCAGGATGAAAGAAACAAGGTGGCAAAAATGAAGCAGATGCCTGTTCACGATCTTATCAAGGATAAGAATCTGCTCTTTGTGGATGACTCTATCGTCCGCGGAACACAGCTGAGAGAAACGGTTGAGTTTCTCTATTCAAACGGAGCGGCATCAGTGCATATGCGCTCTGCCTGCCCTCCCATAATGTATGGCTGTAAGTATCTTAATTTTTCAAGAGCAACGAGCGATCTTGAGCTTATCACAAGAAGCACTATTCTTGAGCTGGAGGGCTGCGAGGGCTTTAAGCATCTTGATGAGTACAGCGACCCCTCCACTGAGCGCGGACAGAAGCTTCGCCGCACCATTTGCGAAAAATTACATTTTGAGTCTCTTGAGTTCCAGACTGTAGAGGGCATCGTCAAGGCTATAGGCATCGAGCCCGAAAAGCTTTGCACATACTGCTGGAACGGTAAGGAATAAAAAAATAAAAGCTAAGAGGTATAGAGATATGCATTCAGATTCCAGAAGCGAAAGCTATGCTAAGGCCGGCGTTGATATAACTGCAGGCTATAAGGCCGTTGAGCTTATGAAGAAGCACGTTGCAAGAACACGCAACGAGGGTTGCCTTGATGACGTGGGAGGCTTTGGCGGATGCTTCGGCCTTAACGTTATGGGAATGGAGGAGCCTGTTCTCGTCTCCGGCACAGACGGAGTGGGAACAAAGCTGAAGCTTGCCATTCTCACAGATAAGCACGATACCATAGGTATCGATTGCGTTGCAATGTGCGTTAACGATATTATCTGCGTTGGCGCAAAGCCCCTGTTCTTCCTTGACTATATCGCCTGCGGAAAGAACGTTCCCGAAAGAATAGCACAGATAGTCAGCGGTGTTGCCGAGGGCTGTGTTCAGGCAGGATGTGCTCTCATCGGCGGAGAAACTGCGGAAATGCCCGGGTTTTATCCTGTTGACGAGTACGATCTTGCGGGAT
>JAFQNM010000034.1 GCA_017395885.1 Clostridia bacterium
AGTACCGCCGGCACCGAGCATAGGCACGTAGGTGAATATCTCAACGAGACCGACAGCCCAGTACATGGGCATCGTAGCGAAAAGGCCCTTTGCAAGAGCGCCCCAATCAGGGACAGCCTTAAAGACAAGAGAGACGGCAATGGGAAAAGCAAAAATGAGAATACAGATGATTATACCCCAGATACGGCCGTCGCGATGAACGCTTTCAAGATAAGAAATATTCTTTTTCATTAGTAAGCCTCCTTCAGGATAACCAGCCTGTAACGGGAATGGCAATAGCCATACCGCAGATAAGGCTGATGGGAAGAGCGTAGTCTGTGAGCCAGCGGATCTTTAGCTTTGTGGCCATGAGGCCGAGAACGGCCATAACGAGAGCGGAAACGACCATAACGCAAACGGGGATGAGACCTGTGAAGTTACCCTCAAAGGCAAGAGAAACGTCGCAGAAAACGTATCCGAGGAAGGCGCTGATCATTCCGAGAAACATAGCGTTGTTAAAAATTTCGCCCCACTTTTTGTCCTTCATTCCCATCTTGACCATACCGCCCTGGATCTTCCTTGTAATAAAGGGAACAAGGATAAGACCTATGGCAATACCTATGGTCATTACCCAGAGAACTGTAACGAAGGGAGAAGCCTCGTTAATTGTGGCACTGGCCTCCTGACCGAGAGCATTAAGAGTGTTGCCTGCGGCAACAGTTTCATAGGTAAGGGAGCCGATAACGGAAAGACGGAGCCAGGGAAGAGCAACGCCGAGGCTCTTGGAGAGAGCAACAACACCAACGAGCACTGCAATGGCGGGAGCCACGGTAAAAACAGCAGAAGATGTGATAGTTGCCTTAACAGTTTTCTTTTCAATGCCCAGCTCCTTGGCACGCTTCACGGCACGGAAAAGGAAATAGAATGATTGGCCGAGAACGGTAGCGATAATGATTCCGACCATAACGAACAGGATCGGATGATTAACGTAAAATTCCATAAGTACCTCCTGATAAATATATAAATAGAGTACCACGAAATGGAGGGAATTTCAATCCTGTTAAGGGTAAATCAACAAAATTTTAATAATATGTTGACTGGGGTACAAATGAGAAATATAATAAAAAAGAGGTGATAATATGAAAAACATAGAGGCGATCGTATATACGTCAAATACAGGATACAGTGAGCAGTATGCAAGGCTGCTCGGAGAAAAAACAAACCTTCCAGTTTATTCACTCAGCGAGTCAGGTGCAGAGAAGGGCACATCTGTGATCTATATCGGCTGGCTCATGGCAGGCTTTGTATCCGGATACGATAAGGCCAAAAAGAGATATAGCGTTGAGGCCATTATAGGCGTTGGAATGGGAGAGACCGGAACCCAGCTTGAAGCGGTAAGAAAGAATAATAAGGTGCCCGGGTCAGTTCCCGTGTTCGTTCTTCAGGGCGGATTTGATATGAATAAGCTCAAGGGCATATATAAATTTATGATGAAGCTTATGGTGAAGAAGCTGAAAAAGGATTACGACGGAAGAACAGATCTTTCAGAGGGCGAAGAGGCAATCGTAGATATGCTTTATAACGGCGGTAGCTACGTAAACGAAAAGCACCTTGATAAAGTCCTTGAGTGGTATAATAATTAAAAAAATCCCTGCTTTGCAGGGATTTTTTGTTAATCAGACTTCCTCAAAATAAACCTTGTAGCTTTGCATATCGCCACAGGGCATAAAGCTGAGATTCAGGCCGCTGTACATAAGGAATGCGCCGGAAAAGATCTTGCCGTCAATGGAGTTTCTGTAGCTCTTGTTGGGATCAAGGCCGCGAAGCCGGAGAAAGAATCGTTCCATGGTAACGTATCTTGTGGTGACAGTAGTTATAAGCGCCTTTGATCTGTCGGGAGAAACGAACTCCCATGCAACACGGCGCTCACCGTCCCAGGGGGGGATGAGCCTGTAAAGATCACCGTAACGGATAAGATCGTAATACCTGTGATAATCTGCCACCTGCTCTTTTATAAGAGCCTTGTCTGCCTCAGTAAGACGTGTGGGGTCAAGCTCATAGCCAAAGGTTCCCCAAAGTGCAACGTCACCCTTAACGTCAAAGCCGGTACGTTGGCAGAAGGAAACGTGAGCACCCATGGAGGAGGCGGGATAGCAGATAGAGGTACCGAACTGAATAGCAAGCCGTTCAATGGGATCGGTGTTGTCGCTTGCCCATATCTGGGGAGAGTAATAAAGCATTCCGGGGTCAAATCGTCCGCCGCCGCCTGAGCAGTTTTCGAGAAGAATGTGGGGATAAGCGGTTGTGATACGGTCCATAAGATCGTAGGTTCCCAGCATAAAGCGGTGGTAAAGCTCTCCGTGGCGCTCAGGGGAGAGGGCAGTTGAGCCAACCTCTGTCAGATTGCGGTTAAAATCCCATTTAAGGTAGTCTATTTCGCAGGAGGAGAGAACGGAGCACATCTGCTCAAATATATTGTCAACTACCTCAGGGCGGCTCATATCGAGAACGTACTGATGGCGGCATTCACAGTGCTCACGTCCATCAACGTGAAGGCACCAGCCCGGATGAGCCTTATAAAGAAGAGAGTCTTCGCTTATCATTTCAGGCTCGTACCAGATGCCGAACTTGAGACCGAGACCGTGAACTCTGCGAACAAGGCTTTGGAGATTGATCTTGGATTCGTAAACAAACCAGTCGCCAAGGCTTGACCGGTCGTTGTCACGGTGACCGAACCAGCCGTCGTCCATGACCAGCATCTCAATGCCCAGGTCCTTTGCCTCGCGGGCGAAGCTGACAAGCTTTTCTTCGTCGAAATCGAAGTATGCAGCCTCCCAAGAATTTATGAGAAGGGGGCGCTTTTCTGTTTTATAGCGTCCGCGAATAAGATTGCTTGAATAGAATCTGTGATAAATGCGGCTCATCTCACCGAGGCCCTTGTCGGTATAAACGTGAACTGTCTCAGGGGTGTAGAAAACCTCACCGGGGGAGAGAAGCCAGGAGAACTGCTCGGGATTAAAGCCAACGGTGATACGTGTGGAATCGTAATAATCAACGTCACAGCCCATCTCGTAGCTGCCGGAATAAACAAAGCTGAAGCCGTAGGTGTCACCTGTTTCCTCAGTTGAACCGTCGCGAACAAGGGCAATAAAGGGGTTCTGCTCGTGTCCTGAGGCGCCGCGACGTGAAATAATGGATTGACGGTTGTGGGTAAGAGGATTCTTTGAAAAATTGCGCTCGCTATTGTGCTTTCCGTAAAGATTAATCATAGAAAAATCGCATGAGGAAAGATTTGTAACAGAGGAACAGAAGTCCTCTATAACAAAAGGCTTGCTGCCGCAGTTTTTGAGATAAGCGCTTTTTGTAATTGCGTTTATGCTATTGAAGGCTGTGTAAACAAGGCAGAGCTCACCGCCGGTCACCGTATCGGTCATAGTGATCTCAAGGGTGTCAGCCTCGTCATCAGTGTTGGCATACGTTGCAGGGAGACCGGGGATAGAGGGCTTACCCTTGTAGATCCTGTGAGAGGAATATCTGAAATCCGTTGCGGTGTTGCCTTCAGCCGCACGGATGCGGATGCCGGTCCTGCGATAATCTCCCGTACCGAAGGAAGGGTACTCAAGGGGATAGGTATCCATAGTGAAGCAGTTTGTGCTGCCATCTCTTGTGGGATTGAAGGAGGCTGTACGGGGCGAGTAATACTCATAGGAAGAAAAATCCGTATCTGGTATCTTTTTTCCGTAGTGGTAGGTAACGAGGTATTCGTGGGAGAAAACACCGATGCAAAGCGATGAATCTCCGGCTGTCAGATTAAAGGTTCTTGTGCTTTCGTTGTATATGATGGACATGGTAGCCTCCGTGGGGATTTAAGCTATATGCCCTCCCTTGCGGGAGGGCTCTGATAAAACGTATTAGTGGTTTTTTGCCTTTTTAGGCTTTTCAGATCTTTCAGCCTTGTCTTCCTTTTTCAGAGAGTCGAGACTCGTGGCGATGATTCGTATAAAGAGGCTGATTCCGATACCGATAATAATATATCTCAAATAAACGAGAGATGCATTGTATCGGTCAAAGGAGAAGGTAGTGGCATAGATATAGATGTTTCCGATATAAACTGCCATTGCATAGAGTATAGGTCCTCTGAATTTTTTCAGCGCAATGGCAGCAGCAGTAACAAGAATACAAAGGATCATTTCAACGTATGGCAGCCTCGAAAGCAGATCCACTTTTATACCGAGAATGCTTCTCCATTGGAAAATGCTGTTTATCATAGATTGGGGCTTGTATATAAGCAGGGAGTAGAGAAAGCCCTTGGGGTCGTTCTTCAGCCAAACCTTCTGTCTGTAGGAGGCTCTGATGGCATCGTTCTGGAGAGAAACGTAGCGGGCAAACTCAGGCTTGATATTGCCGTCCTCATCGTAGTAATCTGCGTATTCCTCACGGGTAACGTCGCTGACGTTTGTTTTATAGTCAAGAGACTCGTCGGAGGGATATCCGCGGCCCTGATAGGTACCGAGAAGGGTGGGATTACCGGCACCGTAGGTAAGAGGAACGAAGGCGTTGAAATGAACGTAGTTTCTCACGCTCCAGGGAATAACGAAGCAGAGAACAGCGCAGGCAAGAATAATGCACTGCTTGAACAGGAGCTTTCTGTCATACTTAACGATAAGGAGATAGATAAGTGCGAAAACGGGGTAGGGGGCAATGTTCGCCTTAAGAAGCAGAGCGATCATATAGAAAACGAGGCAGAGCCAGAAGCTTCTTTTGCTCTGCTTTTCCTTGCCCATTTTGAGGGTATAGTAGACCATGGCAACGAGGGCGAGGATAAAGGGCGTTTCAGTCAGAATAACGTTATCCATCCAGACGTAGTCGGGGCGGAAAAGGGCGAGAGATGCAACAACACCGCACCAACGTGGAGCAAATAGAGAAACGCTGCGATAAATATACCAGGCAGAGAGGGTGCCCATTCCGATCCATAAGAGCTTGAGAACGAGCCAGAGCAGCTTACCCTCACCGAAGATAAGAGAAAGCAGGCCGATAAGGTAGGTCATGCCGGGCATTATCTGGGCGCTGGGGTAGGTATCGTGCATTGTAATAACGCCGGTGTTGGCAAAATGGATGCCGCTTCTGACGTAAGAGAGGTCATCGCTCTGGAGACCGTATTCAATACCCAGCTCATAAAGAGCAACAAGGCGAATGAGAACGAGCAGAGCCATAACGATAAGAATACCCTTGTGCTCGTTTATAAATCCAATAGGTTTAGCAAAGTTCTTTGAACTGAGAAGGCCGTTTTTCTTTTTCATTACTGATCCTCCTTAGTGTTTTTGTGCTTTTCGATGGAGACCATCTGCGTCAGGAATTTGATCTTCTCAGTCTGCTTGGATATAATGCAGGTCTGCATGAAGGTAATAAGCATAAGATAGATGATGCCGAGAAGATAAATAAGGTTAGATGGTGTCTTGATACCGAGAAGGTCGCAAAGCCAGAAAACGATACCGGGGAAAGCCGCAATAACGAGAAGTGCAAGAGAGAGAACTATCCAGACAAGGGAATACTGGATGCACATTTTCTTTTTAGTAACAGAGTTGATCACAAATGCCGCAATAATAATGGCAAGAACGATCATTTCGATCCTTAAGAGCAGAGACATCACTTAACCTCCCTTTTCTGAATGCTTGCGCAAATGATGGCAAAGGAGACCTTGCACATATAGTAGATAGACTTCCACGAGCTGATAGATGACTTGCCTGCAGCTCTTTCAAACATATTGACCTGCACCTCTTTGATGCGGAATTTATTTTTCTTGAGAGTAACAACAGACTCAGGCTCGGGATAATCTGTGGGATAATTCTTGGCAAGAAAGGCAATGGTCTTTTTGTTTGCGGCCCTGTAGCCTGAGGTAACGTCAGAAATCTTGAGGCCGGAAACGAGCCTTATAAGCAGTGAGAGGTGGCGAATGCCAACTCTGCGAAGGAAGGTAGATTGAAAGGTCTTTCCCTTTTCAACAAAACGGGAGCCAACTGTGAAATCTGCCTCGCCGCTGAGAATGGGTGCGATAAGGTCGGGGAGGGAGTTAACGTCGTGCTGTCCGTCGCCGTCGAACTGAACGGCAATATCGTATCCGTTCATAAAGGCATAGATATAACCGGTCTGAACAGCGCCGCCGATGCCGAGATTCTGGATAAGGGAGAGGCACTTGATGTCGTTTTCACGGCATACCTGCTCGGTGGTATCGGTAGAGCCGTCGTTGATAACGAGGTAATCCACTTCAACGACGGTGGGATTTGATTTCTGAAAACGGCGTATCTGATCGACCGTATTCACAATATTGTCTTTTTCATTGTAGGCCGGCAAGATAAGTAAAAGCTTCATTTGCTGCCATCTCCTTTGTTTTTTCTGAATACGAAAAGCTTGCTGAAAAAGTAGTTGATAATAACGGCAACAAAAGAGAGAACGATCTTTGCGATCATAGTGCCGTCTGTAAACCAGATGTGATAGCGTCCCACGTTCAGAACGTCAACACAGAGGATGAGGCCCAGAGCTTCTATGGCATAGGACGATATACGGGAGCCGAAAAACGAGATCAGCTCCTTTATCAGAGAACCGATGGACTCTGTCTTGCTTTTGAAAACGAAAAGCTTGTTTGTAACGTAAGCAAAAAGTGTGGCAATGATAAAGGTGAGAATGTTGACAAGATGGATAAGTCCGTCACCCATAAGGATACGAAGGAGAGCGAAGGAAAGGTAGTTGACCACCGTAGTGAGCACACCGAAGAAGAGGTAGCTTAGCTGTTCCTTGTATTTTTCGATAAATGCGGCAATCTTGCCGTTGCTTTTTTGATTCATATTGATATTTACAGTCCTTTGCAAAACAGCTGCAGGATAAAATGACATTATTACATACATTATACTATAGATACATATTCTTGTCAATGATTAGAAAAAAGTTGCAAACAGGAGTGTAAGGTGGTATAGTCAAGAAAAAAGGAGGTCGTAAAAGAAGACTATGGCAACAAAAAGCGGTATAGTAAAGCTCCTTGCAGCGATCATTGCCTTGTTTATGGTGGCAGCTTCCTTTGGGGGATTTTGTACGGAAAAATTGGTTATGAAAGCTTTACAATAAACGGCGAACTGATAAAGAATGCAACTGAAGAACAACCGGAAGTATAGTCTGCAGTTATAGATGATATGACAAGGATTAATTTTGAATATAAAAAAGATAATAATTGGTTTATTCCTAATGTGATACAAAAGAATATAAAAAGAACTGCAAATGCTAAAAGCTTTTGCAGTTATCAGGCTGTCGAAAAAGGCGCAGACCGCAAATATATCAAAACAAAGACAGCCGGATCGAAGCTTTAACTGTAAACGGCAAAAGCAACAAATTATTAAAGTCACATTAAAGAAATCCCCTGATTTTCAGGGGATTTCAAGCTTTTCGCCCTTTCAAGTCCTG
>JAFQNM010000035.1 GCA_017395885.1 Clostridia bacterium
GAGATACTCCCTTTATGCTGATCCTTCCCAGCGCATATCCAACAAACAGGATGGAAAACACGCAGAACATAAGAAACGTTATACCTGTTACCGATATAACTCCGCCAAAAAGTTCCATTTTTGCCTCCTTAGTTTACCTTTCTCCTATAATCGGGAAGAAGCTTAGGAGACTTCTGCTCTGTTACTATGCCTGCATCACTGATCTCTTTTTCAAAGGCGGCCACATGGGATAGGCTGAGCTTGCCTACGCTTGTGCCTCTTGCAGCCTTTGCTGCATTGATTCCGGCATTTCGGCCGAACACGATAATATCGAGAAGAGAGTTGCCCATAAGTCTGTTCTTGCCATGGATTCCGCCAACTGCCTCTCCTGCAACAAACAGATTCTCAACGTTGGGAGTCATACCGTTAACGTCTATATCAAGGCCGCCGTTCTGATAATGAAGTGTGGGATACACAAGAATAGGCTCTTTTCTTATATCTATTCCGTATTTCTCAAACATTCTCATCATTGCGGGGATCCTCTTTTCAATGGTTCCCTCGCCGCCGATCTCCTCTATCATGGGAGTATCAAGCCAAACCGCCTTACCGCCTGTTGTTTCAAGGCCCATATCTCTGTCTGAGCACTCTCGGATGATGGATGCCGCCGTTACGTCTCTTGTTTCAAGGGGATGCATAAATACCTCACCCTTGGAGTTTACAAGCTTTGCTCCCAGAGAGCGCACCTTCTCTGTTACGAGAGCACCGAATATCTGCTCGGGATGTGCCGCTCCCGTAGGATGATACTGCAGGGTCTCCGCATACAGGAGCGCCGCTCCTGCACGGTAGCCCAGCACAAGTCCGTCTGCAGTTGCGCCGTAGTGATTGGATGTGGGAAAGCCCTGATAATGCATTCTTCCCGCTCCGCCCGTTGCTATAATTACGGTCTTTGCCTTTACAAGAAGAAGCTCCTCTGTTTCCATATTCATAAGAACTGCTCCTGCGGCACGGCCGTTTTCATCAAGAACGAGCTCAATTGCTGCTGTGAAATCAACTACGGGGATCTCTCGGTTCAGAACCTCATCCCTAAGTGTTCTCATTATCTCCGCTCCGGAGTAGTCCTTTGCCGCATGCATACGCTTTCGGCTGGTTCCTCCGCCGTGGGTGGTGACCATTGTTCCGTCTGCTTCCTTATCAAACTCAACACCAAGGTCTGAAAGCCACTTTATTGCATCAGGCGCATCGCACACAAGCTTTGCAAGAAGCTCTCTCTTTGCGGCAAAATGTCCGCCGCCGAATGCATCCACAAAATGGATGGCGGGAGAATCGTTAGGCTTATCTGCCGCCTGGATTCCGCCCTCTGCCATCATTGTATTGGCATCACCCATTCTCAGCTTTGTTACTACCATTACGGATGCTCCGCTGCAATCTGCCTCTATTGCCGCAGCACAGCCTGCTCCGCCTCCTCCGATAACAAGCACGTCACACTCGTAATCAGGTGCACAAAGGTCCACGCTTTCTGCGTTGATGCGGCTATGAGAATGGAGCATCTCACAAAGCTCGTGGGGTACCTTATCTCCCTTATTGGGGCCTATGGCAAGGGTGGAAAACTCCTCCTCCTTATAATCGGGATGATACGTTCTGAGAAGGGTCTCCTTTTCCTCCGCTGTCATACGGCGAGGCTCCATTGCTATGTTTTCCCTTCTTTTTGCCGCTACTGCAGCAAGGGATTCCTGATATTTTTCAGAATACATCTCTCTTGCCTCCTTGCCTTACTTTTCTATGTCTCTTGTGTTATAGAGCTCTTTGAGCTCCTCTACAGGCTTCTCCATAAGAGCCTCAATAAGCTCGTTGAAGCTTCCCTCGTTTACCTCTCGCACTCTTTCCTCAAGATGGCCGCAGCCGGGTGCAAGGTACTTGCCGTTTATTCTTCTTGCAAGCATCGCTACCTGAGGATGGGAAATGCCTGCAGGACAGCGGGATGAGCACACTCCGCACATTACGCAGTCAAAGGACTCCTCTGCACAGGAGGCAAAATCGCCCCTCTGGGCATATGCGATATACTGCATTACATTCAGCTCCTGTGTGCACGCCTTTGTGCAGGCATTACAGCCTACGCAGGCGTATATCTCGGGATAAAGCTGCATCATCACCTGCTCGTTGACAGGGATCTCATTTATATCATATACCTGCTTTATGAGGGGGAAGAAAGGAAGCGTTGCTATATACATTCCCTCCTCTACCGTGGTCTGACAGGCGAGGCAGGCATGGAGCTCTCTTTCTCCCTTTATGCGGTATATCGTTGCACAGGCTCCGCAAAAGCCGTTTCTGCAGCCGCATCCTCTAACAAGCTGATAGCCGGCATATTCCATTGCTGTCATTATGGTCAGATTCTCGGGTACTGCATATTTCTTACCGAAAAGAAAAATATTTACCGTTTTTTCCATTTTTCCATTGCCTTTCTTATCAGTATTCATCGGGCAGGCTTTCCAGCTCATCGGCACGGAAAACAGGGCCGTCCTTACATACGTATTTGGAGCCTACGTTGCATCGGCCGCATTTGCCGATTCCACACTTCATACGAAGCTCAAGGGTGGTATACACCTGCTGCTTCTCAAACCCCATCGAGCAAAGTCCGTCAAGGGTAAACTTTATCATTATGGGCGGGCCGCAAAGCACTGCTATTCTGTTTGTATCGAAGCCAAGCTCCTTTACGTAGTTGGGAACAAATCCAACGTGTCCGCTCCAGCCCTCCTCGGCGTTGTCCACCGTCAGGTGAACGTCCACGTCCACGTCCCTTGTCCACTCCTCGATTATTTCTTTATAATCAAGCAGATCTGCACTGCTTCTTGAGCCATACACTATATCTATTTTGCCGTATCTGTGACGGTAATGACGGCAATAGTTTATTACAGAGCGAAGAGGAGCAAGTCCCACACCGCCCGCAATGAAAAGCATATTATGCCCTGCAAACTCGCTATCTACGGGAAATGGCTTTCCGTAGGGGCCTCTTATTGTTATCTGCTGGCCCACCTCTGCAGAATGGAGCCAATCTGTTACGCAGCCGCACTTCTTTATGGAAAACTCCATATACTCCTCATTTGTGGGTGAAGAGGTTATTGAAAACATTGCCTCTCCCACTCCGGGAACGGAAAGCATTGCACACTGGCCCGGCTTATGGTCAAAGGCCTTTTTACCCTCTGGGGTGACCACACGGAAGGTCTTGATATCGGGGGTATCTATTCTGACATCGGTTATTACGCCAAGCTTGGGGATCAGAGTTTCTTCATAATTAGTCATTCTTTTTTCCTCCAAGCTTTTTCATTACTTTTACTATATTCATGGAAACAGGGCAGCTCTTCAAGCATCGGCCGCAGCCAACGCAGCTATAGAGCCCATCATTGTTCTCAGGATAGTATACCAGCTTATGCATAAATCGCTGACGGAAGCGCTCCTTCTGGGTCAGACGGTTATTTCCGTGAGCCATTTTGGTAAATTCGGAATACATACAGGAATCCCAGCAGCGGTATCTGACGACGCCGTTCCCGGATTTGAAATCCTTTATATCATAGCACTGGCAGGTGGGGCAAACAAAGGTACAGGTGCCGCAACCAAGACAGGCCTCTGAAAGCTCTGCCCATTCGGCACGGTTGAAAAGATCTTCAGTTTTTCCGCCGCCGAAGCCATCTGTTGTCAGGTCACTGAGAGGAAGCCTCTCCATTATTACGGCGATTTTCTCCTTTTCTCTATCGACCGCATCGCAGGAGCACTCCTCTGTCAGCTCCCCTATGATATCAAGAAAGGCGCTGCCCTTTTCTGTATTAGCAGAAAAGACTATATCATCACCCGCGATCCAGGCAGAAACGTCTCCACCCGGCTCCCCTGCATCTATGCCGAAGGTCTTACAAAAGCAGGTCTCAGAGGGTCTGCTGCAGGCAAGGGTCACCACCGTTGCGTTCTCACGCCTTGAAGCATAATAGCTATCTCTCGGCTCGGTGAGAAAAACCCTATCCAGCACTTCAAAGCTTTTTGCATCGCAGGCGCGGACACCGAAAACGGCAAAGGGGCCCTTATCCTCACGGACATCGGTGATCTCAATATTCTTGCCCTCTGTTTTGAATCTGACAAGATCCTCGCTTTGAGGGAAGAAAAGGTCCTTGGGGCTCTTAACAGTATTGAGGCCCTCGAAAAGCTCGTCTCCCTCGCTCCATTTTTTATATTCTGCCTTTTCGTCTCCTGTTTTTGCAGGTATATAGAGGGGCATTTTTTCTGCAACACGGGCAAATATCTTATGTATATCCTTATAAAGACATTTACGCATCGGTATCCCTCCTTCGGATAAGGTCTCCCGGCTCGCCGTCCTCTGCGGTATAATCGGTGAGAGGAGACACGCCGCCCACAGCTTCTCCTGCCTGATACTCTCCGTAGCACTCATTCATATCCTTTATGAGCTTACGGTTAAGAAGGTGGAGGGGAATATTCTGAGGACAGACTCTTGAGCACTCTCCGCAGTCGGTGCATCTGCCCGCCACGTGAAATGCTCTGATTATATGGAACATTTTTTCCTCGAACTCATTTACGGGAGCCTTTGACTCCACGCCTGATGCAGGGTTATTGAACACACAAACCTCGCAGGTGCAGGCAGGGCACGCATCTCGGCAGGCATTGCATCTGATGCAACGGGAAAGCTCTCTCTGCCAGAAGGCAAAGCGTTCATCGGGAGACATTCTTTCGATCCGCTCTACCTCATCAAATCTATGAGAATCCAGGACCTCTCCCTCATCACCCAGAAGCTCATCATATGCTACGTGCTTCTTTGATTTACAATTCACACAACGCTCACTCATAACGTCTGCAAGGCAGAGCTCTGCAGGCTCATCTGAGTAAAGCGTTTCAACTCTCAGACATTCATCTCCCGAGACCCCTGTTATTCCCTCTCCCACGGCATTTCTGATCTTTGTTATATCTGCCATTCCGTTGCAGGGAATTCCCACAATATACACCTTTTCACGGTCTACTCTGTGCTCTGTAAAAAGCTGATTAATGGAATACGTATCGCAGGGCTTAAGAAACACAAGCATCCTGCCCTCTACAGCTCTGATTTTTGAAACAAGATATTTGGAAAGATTGGCCCCGCAAAAGCAGTTATAAACAAGCCCATTCTCTATTTCATCTGCATCGGTGAAAAGCGCAGGAGTGACGTCATAATCAAACTCGCCCCTTCTCCAGCCGAGAACTGCGCTTACCTTTCCCTGAGAAAGGAGGTCTTTTGCTTTTTCAGCAAGGTGCTTTTCTGTTATTTTTTGCATCTCAGATCCTCCAGTCTTTTATTCTCGCCGAGTGCGGCCACCTTTTGAACAAAATCTCTCATTGTTGCCGCAAACTTTGCTCCCTCTGCTGCCGACACCCATTCAAGTCTTGTTCTCTCTCTTTCGATCCCCAGATAGTCCAGCATTGAGAAAAGCATTGCCATTCTGCGACGGGTATAGTAGTTTCCGGAGGTATAGTGGCAATCTCCTGGATGGCATCCGCAAATAATAACTCCGTCTGCTCCACGCTGAAAGGCCTTCAGCACAAAGGTGGGATTTACTCTGCAGGAGCAGGGCACACGGATGATCTTTACCTCTGCAGGATAGTCTGCTCGGTTATTACCGGCAAGGTCGGCTCCGGCATAGGAGCACCAGTTACAGCAAAACGCCACGATCAGAGGCTTATATTCGTTTACTTGCATATTGCATCTACCTCCGCCATGATCTGGTCATTCTTGAAGCCGCGAAGATCCATTGCTCCCGAGGGGCAAGCCACGGTGCAGCATCCGCAACCCTGACATACTGCAGGGTTTACCTTTGCCACACGGCGCACTCTCACCGTTCTGTCGGGCATTCTGAATTCCTTATCCTCATAGGTTATCGCTCCGTAGGGGCAGACCCTTTCGCAGGATGAGCAGCCGTTGCACATCAGCTCATCGGAGCTTGCAACACAGGGGTTACCCACAAGCTTATCCTTGCTGAGCAGGCCGATGACCTTTGCTGCTGCCGCCGATGCCTGAGATACTGTTTCGGGAATATCCTTGGGGCCCTGGCAGGCTCCTGAAAGGAAAACTCCTGCTGTGGGGCTTTCCACAGGTCTGAGCTTTGGATGGGCCTCGGTGAAGAAATCGTTTGTATCCATACTTGCGGTGAGCATTGTTGCCAAAGGTCTTGCTGACTTATCCGGCTCTATTGCTGCCGCAAGCACAACAAGGTCTGCATCTATAACTACCTGTCTGTTATTAAGCAGGTCGCTTCCCTGCACCACAAGCTTTTCGCCCTCTGGCACTATCTTGCCCACAGAGCCCTTTATATACTTAACTCCGTAGTCCTCTACCGCACGGCGATAAAACTCATCAAAGCTCTTGCCGGGGGTACGGACGTCTATATAAAACACATAAACCTCTGTATCGGGATATTTATCCCTTGTGAGCATTGCGTGCTTTGCCGTATACATACAGCATATCTTTGAGCAGTATTCCTTACCCTTTTCGGAACAGGATGAGCATCTGGAGCCCACACACTGAACGAATACTATCTTTTCGGGGTGCTTTCCGTCCGAGGGGCGGAGCAGCTTGCCCTGAGTAGGACCTGCCGCATTGGTAAGTCGCTCAAACTCAAGAGACGTTATTACGTCCTTGGAATTGTTATAGGCATACTCATCAAACTTATCGAGGCTGATGGGATCAAAGCCTGTTGCAACTACTATGGCGCCGTACTTCTCCTCGATATATTCATCCTTCTGAGTATAATCAATAGCTCCCGCCGTGCAAACCTTTGCACAAACACCGCATTTGCCGTTCTTCAGCATATTGCAGGCGTTGGGGTCTATTGTTGCCACCTTGGGAACTGCCTGAGCAAAGGGAATATATATTGCCCTTCTGTTATCCATTCCCAGATTGAACTCATTGGGAACCTTCTTCATCGGGCATTTATCAACACAGGCTCCGCAGCCTGTGCATATATCCTCATTAACGTATCTGGCCTTTTTCCTGATGCTGACTGTGAAGTTGCCCACGAAGCCTCCTACGCTGCTTACCTCGCTGTAGGAGAATATTCTGATCTTCTCGTGCTGTGCCGCATCTACCATTTTAGGTGTGAGTATGCACGCCGCACAGTCAAGTGTGGGGAAGGTCTTATCCAGCTGGGCCATCTTTCCGCCAATGGTAGGCTTTTTCTCAACTATATCCACCTCAAAGCCTGCATCGGCAATATCCAGCGCTGTCTGGATACCGGCAATGCCGCCGCCGATAACGAGAGCCCGCTTTGTGACGGGAGACTCTCCCGGAGTGAGGGGGGCATTCAGGTTTACCTTCGCTACCGCTGCACGGCCGAGGATTATTGCCTTTTGCGTTCCGATTATTATATCCTTATGTACCCATGAGCACTGCTCTCTTACGTTAGCGATCTCCACCATGTAAGGATTAAGTCCCGCAGCGCTTGCAGTTTTTCTGAAGGTTGCCTCGTGCATACGGGGAGAGCAGGAGCAAACAACGATTCCTGTTAATCTATGATCTCTTACTGCATCCTTTATCATATCCTGGCCGGATTTTGAGCACATATACTGATAGTCGGTTGAAAATACTACTCCGGGCTCGCTCTCAAGTGCCTTGGCAACCTGCTTAACGTCTACCGTGCCTGCTATATTACTGCCGCACCAGCACACAAATACGCCTATTCTCTGCATTTTCGCTCCCCCTTTACTTAGTATATTTTCTGAAAGCACTCACCAGAGCCTGCTGAGGAATATCCTCATCAAGCAGGGCGGGAATGCTATCAGGTGTGACTCTGTTTTTGCCCTGCTGTCTCACAACGGCGAGGCGTGTTGCCTCGATGAGCTTTGCAGGCTCTACCCCTCTGGGGCATCTTTCCACGCAGGCAAAGCAGGTCAGGCACCTGTATATTGACTCTGACTCCATGAGAGGAGCTATCTCACCGTTTTTTATCATGCTGACAAACTGGTGAGGATGATACTCCATTTCTTTATAGGCGGGGCAGGTTGCAGAGCACTTGCCGCAGGCCATGCACTTTTTGGGATCGGTTCCGCTCATACGGATGATCTCCAGGCAAAGCTTATTACTGTTCATCCTGCTCCTCCTTTACTCCGAGAGCCTCTGCAAGAAGCTCTGTGAAATACAGAACGGGAATAGGGC
>JAFQNM010000036.1 GCA_017395885.1 Clostridia bacterium
CACGATTTTGAAAACACCGCAAAGCAGGTGCTTGCCCTTCAGGCCGCTGGCTGTGATATAGTCCGTATCGCCGTTCCCGACGAGGAAAGCGCCCCTGTTTTCCGTGCCGTTCGCGAGGCCGGCGCCACCGTTCCCCTTGTTGCAGATATCCATTTTGATTATAAGATCGCTCTTGCCGCCCTGAAAAACGGTGTTGACAAGGTACGTATCAATCCCGGCAACATAGGAGCTGAGTGGAAGGTGAGAGAGGTTGCTGATGCCTGCCGCCTCTCAGGCGTTCCCATTCGTATCGGCGTTAACGGCGGAAGCCTTGAAAAGTCACTTCTTGAAAAGTACGGCGCTCCCACCGCTGAGGCTCTGGCTGAAAGCGCACTCACTCAGGCTGATGTGCTTGAGGGTATGGGCTTTCGCGATACGGTCATCTCCATCAAATCCTCTACAATTAAAACAATGACCGATGCGGCAAGGATCGTTGCAAGAGATTCTGATTATCCTATCCACCTTGGTGTTACCGAAGCAGGCACTGAGTATTCAGGCATTATTAAAAACTCTATCGGCATCGGTAGCCTCCTCTGCGACGGAATTGGCGATACTCTGAGAGTTTCTCTCACCGCAGATCCTGTTCGTGAGGTTCTTGCAGGCAAGGAGATACTCAAATCTCTCGGCCTTATTACCGAGGGCATAAATATTATTGCCTGCCCTACCTGCGGCAGAACAAAAATCGACCTGATCGGCCTTGCAGAGCGCTTCCGCGAGGCCAGCGCCTCCATAGATACAAAGGGCAAAAGGGTTAACGTTGCCATTATGGGCTGCGTTGTTAACGGCCCCGGCGAGGCAAGAGAGGCAGACTTCGGCATCGCCGGAGGAGACGGCTTTGCCGTTTTCTTCAAGGACGGAAAAACTCTCGGCCGAGTTGAAGAAGGCTGTATCGTTGAAAAGCTTATTGAAGAAACTGTTAAGTTTATAGGCTGATGCCGGGACGGGTATTTTTGTCCCTGTTATGTCACATAACCAATGTTATCCTTTCCCCGTAAACAATTCGGGGAAAGGATAAATTTATCATGAAAGAAACTGAAAGGATGCACAGTATGGCTGATGGAAGAACCCTTGCAACTATATTTTCACGGTACAAGCCGGTCAGTGCCCCCCTGCAGAATATTATAGATAGCTCTGCCGATGCTCGCCTATCCGGAGACAGAGAAAAAAAGATCTATGAGGTTCGATTTTCTCTGCCCTTTATTGCAAAAAAGGATGACCTTTATAAAATAGAAAAAGAGCTTTGCGACCTTTATGAGCTTTCTTTTGTTAGACTTTTGCCTAACTATCCGAAGGAACTGTTTTCCCTTGATTATATGGGGGAGATCTACATAGAGGCTAAGAGAGTAGGCGCCGTTACCCACGGTTTTTTCGACGATTGCCAAACATCTCTCGAGAACGGTGTTATAACTATCTCGGTTAACTACTCTCAGGGCGGAGTTGAGCTTCTCGATCTCGGCCGTGCCGGCGAGATCGTTTCCGGCATCATCAGAAGCGAGTTTGGGCTCAATTATAAAACGGTAATCCAAAGAAGCGATGAGTATGAAAGGCACAGAGCCGAATACCTTGAAAGGCAGGCTGCTTTTCTGAGAAGAACTCAGGAGCAGGCTGTTGAATACAACCGCATCATCGAGGAGCGCCGCAGACAGGAGGAGGCCGCAGAGGCCGCCAAAAAGGCACAGGAAGCTCCTCAGTACAAGCGAATAGACTCTCTTTTCGAGGCAAGCGAGGAGGTTGACGAAATAGAGGGCGGCGTTTTCAAAAGCGGCCGTATGACCTTTGATACAAACTCCTCTGACATTCTCTACGGAGAAGAGGATTTTGAGATCTCCGACCCTACTGCACTACGTATGGTAAAATCCAACATGAGAAGCGTTACGGTGCTGGGCAAGATCTTCAAATCCGAGGCAGCAGAGATAAGAAACTCTGATAATATGTCCGTTACCATAGGCATCACCGATAACGATTCCTCAGTTTTTCTGAAGCTGCAGATGCCTGCAGCAGAGGCAGAGCCCTTTGCAAAAAGCATGAAGAGCGGAATGTGCATTGCCGCTGTGGGAAGCGTTCGTGCAGATAAATTCGGAGAATACAACGTTTCCGTCAAGGGAATTAAGAAGATCAAATGGATAATCCGAAAGGATAATGCCCCCGTTAAAAGAGTGGAGCTTCATTGCCACACAAACCTTTCCTCAATGGATGCAATTCCTGCCCCTGCCGACGTTGTTAAGCGCGCCGCCGCCTGGGGACACAAGGCTATTGCCATTACCGACCACGGCAATGCTCAGGGCTTTCCCACGGCGATGCTTGCCGCAGAGGGCATGAAGGATAACCCTATAAAGGTCATTTACGGAATTGAAGCATATTTCGTTGACGATACACGACGTGCCGTTTTCGGCCACACAGACAGCGATTTTAACGATGAATTCATCGTTTTCGATATAGAGACCACAGGTCTTTCCGTCCACAACTGCGCTATCACAGAGATCGGTGCGGTCAAGGTCAAAAACGGTGAGGTGCTTGAGGAATTCAGCATTATGACAGACCCGGGTATGCCTATTCCCGAAGCTATCACCGAGCTGACAGGCATTACCGATGAAATGGTCAAGGGCCAGCCCGATAACGTTACTGCGGTACGTGCCTTTCTCGATTTTGCAGGAAACAGGCTCCTCATCGCTCATAATGCAGACTTCGATACCAGCTTTATCAGAAAGGTCTGCGAGAGCGAAGGCATCCCCTTCCCCAACCCTTATCTGGATACCGTTTCCATGTCTCGCTACGTTAACCCCGAGCTGAAAAAGCACAAGCTTGATATTCTTGCAGATTATTTCAGCCTGGGCAGTTTCAACCATCACAGGGCTACGGATGATGCCGCTATGCTCTCTGCCATATTCTATAAAATGGTAGACAAGCTTCGCGATGAGGGCATTATGGACTTTAACCACCTCTCCGAAACGATGAGCGAAAGGGCCGATCCTCTGAAGCTTCGCACCTATCACCAGATAATTCTTGCAAAGAATAAGGTAGGCCTGAAAAACCTTTACAGGCTCATTTCAGATTCATACCTTACTTATTATCGCCGCTTTCCCCGAATTCCCAAAACTCGTCTGACAGAGCTGAGGGAGGGCCTTATTATCGGATCTGCCTGCGAGGCCGGTGAGCTCTTTGAGGCTATCCGAAGCGGTCGCGGCGAGGCAGAGATCGAGGAGATTGCATCATTTTACGATTATTTCGAGATCCAGCCTATTGCAAACAACCGATTTATGATAGAAAAGGGCCTTGCAAAGGATGAGGATGAGCTGAGAGACTTCAACCGAAGGATCGTGGCTCTCGGAGAAAAGCTGGGCAAGCCTGTTTGCGCAACCTGCGACTCTCATTATATGGACCCTGAGGATGAGATATATCGCCGCATCCTTCTGACAGGTATGAAATTCCCCGATGCAGACCGCCCCTCCGAGCTCTATATGCGAACAACCGAGGAGATGCTCCGTGAGTTCTCCTATCTCGGCGAGGAAAAGGCCTATGAGGTGGTGGTTACAAACACCAACCTTGTTGCTGATATGATAGAGCCTATCCGCCCCATTCCCGAGGGAACCTACGACCCGAAGATCGAGGGCTGCGAGGATGAGCTGAGAGAAAAATGCTATAAAAAAGCAAAGGAAATGTTCGGCGATCCCCTGCCCCCTCAGGTAAGCGAGCGACTTGAGCGTGAGCTAACATCAATTATCGGTAACGGCTTTGCCGTAATGTACATAATCGCCCGCCGCCTCGTTGAAAAAAGCGAGGAGTGGGGATATGAGGTTGGAAGCCGAGGAAGCGTAGGCTCCTCCTTTGCAGCAATGATGGGCGGAATCACAAAGGTAAACTCCCTGCCACCTCACTACCGCTGCACCGATTGTCTCTACACTGAATGGCACGACAAGGGCACGCCGAAATCAGGCTTTGACCTGCCCCCCAAGGACTGCCCCCGCTGCGGAAAAAAGAATATGCACCGTGACGGTCACGACATACCCTTTGAGACATTCCTTGGCTTCTACGGCGATAAGGTTCCCGATATTGACCTGAACTTCTCCGGCGACGTTCAGGGAAACATCCATAAATACACCGAGGAGCTCTTCGGCAAGGGTCACGCCTTCCGTGCCGGTACAATCGGCACTCTTGCCGACAAGACTGCCTTCGGCTACGTTGCTAAATACCTTGAGGGCAAGGGTATCTCCGTCTGCCGAGCAGAGATTGAGCGACTGATTGCAGGATGCGTAGGCGTTAAGCGCACAACAGGCCAGCACCCCGGCGGTATTATCGTTGTTCCTCAGGAATACGACGTTTACGACTTCTGCCCGGTTCAGCACCCTGCAGATGACCCTAACTCCTCAACGGTCACCACTCATTTCGAGTTTAAGTATCTCCACGACACTATCTTAAAGCTTGACGAGCTTGGACACGATATTCCCACAAAGTACAAGCGCCTTGAGGGCTACACAAACACAAGCGTTCTTGAATGTGACCTTTCCGACCGTGCTCTTTACAAGCTCTTTACCTCCCCGGAGCCCCTGGGAGTTACTCAGGATGACCTTTTGGGTGTTGAAACGGGAACCCTCGGCCTTCCCGAGATGAACACAAAGTTTGTACGAGGAGTTCTCATTCAGGCTCAGCCCAAAAACTTCTCTGACCTTCTCCAGATCTCGGGTCTTACCCACGGTACGGGAGTTTGGCTCGGCAACGCAGACGAGCTTATCCGCGACGGCATCTGCACCATTTCAGACGTTATCGGATGCCGTGACGATATTATGCTTTACCTTATCCAGCAGCACGATATGGATAAGGCTCAGTCCTTTAAGATAATGGAGGACGTTCGTAAGGGCAAGGGACTTAAGCCCGAATACGAGGAGGCTATGATCGAGCACGGCGTTCCCGACTGGTATATAGAATCCTGCAAGCGAATCAAATACATGTTCCCAAAGGCCCACGCGGCGGCATACGTTATCGATGCTCTGCGTCTCGGCTGGTATAAGATCTACTATCCCAAGGAGTTCTATGCCGCATACTTCACAGCGGCTCCCGGCGGTGTTGAGGCAGAGACCGTTGTTGGCGGAAGAGATTCCATTAAGGCAAAAATGGAAGAGATCGACAAGATGGGACGTGATGCCACAGCAAAGGACAAGGAAATGCACTCAGCTCTGCAGCTTTGCAACGAGGCTGTTGTTCGCGGCATACGTTTCCTGCCTGTGGATCTGAGAAAATCAGATGCAACAAAGTTCCTGCCAGAGGCAGGCGGAATCCGCCTTCCCTTCTCTTCTATTGCAGGCCTCGGTGAATCGGCGGCTATGAGTATTATGAATGCCCGTGATAATGAGGATATTTTCTCTATTGAGGACCTTAAGGAGGCTGGCAAGCTCTCTAAGGCAGTTGTTGAGCTTCTTGATAAAAACGGCGTTCTCAAGGGAATGAATGAAACAAATCAGCTCTCCTTCGGCGATATGGGCGGCCTATCAAAGCCTGCACCTAAGAAAAAAGAGGATAAGCCGAAAAAGCAGGAGCCTGCAGACAGCTCGGATGAGAACTCCGGCACCCAGCTTTCTTTCTTTTGATCTGTATTTTTAATCTTTGTATCCCCCAACGATAGTTGGGGGATATTTTCTTACTACCGTCAAATTCCGGTTTAACGGTGAGGGGAGAACGGTCGCTTTTTTGAAAAAAAGCTCCGCAAAAAACTTTAAACAGGTTTATATAAAGGGAGCACACTCCCTTTATATAAACCAACAAAAGCCCCTCGCGGGGCCTTTGTTCAAAGGAGTGGACGCCCCTTGCCGATAAGCCGAATTATTAAAGTTTTCGCCCGCCTTTTTCAAAAGGCGGCAGGGTCAAGGGGCGGAGCCCTTGGCGCCCTCCGCAGAGGGCGAAACACTTTTGCCGCACAACAGGGGTGCAGGGGGTGTAACCCCCGCTCG
>JAFQNM010000037.1 GCA_017395885.1 Clostridia bacterium
ACCGTCAGCTGCTTGAGCTGAATGATAAGGCACAGATCGCAGGCAAAACAGAGAGCAACTATAAGGCGCAGGCTGAGGCTCTCCATAGCCGTATCTCCGCTCTCAAAAGAATGCAGGAGCATTTTGACGGCTATAATAACAGCGTAAAATATGTAATGCAGTCCCATAACGAGGGAAGGCTCCGTGGCATCCGCGGTCCTCTCTCCCACCTTGTAAAGGTAAGCGAGGAGTATACGGTAGCGCTCGAAACAGCTCTGGGAAGCGCCCTTCAGAATATCGTGGTTGAGGACGAGGCAGCTGCAAAGGCGGCCATATATGCCCTTAAGGGAGCAAATGCCGGCCGAGCAACCTTCTATCCCCTCTCAAGCATCAAGGGCCAGACCAGAACAAGAGAGCTTGAGGAGGCATCACGTGCCCGTGGCTTTGTAGGATATGCAGATGAGCTCGTGACCACCGAGGAGCAGTATAAGGATATAGTATCCAGTATTATCGGAAGAATCGCTGTTTTCGATAATATCGATAACGCAACTGCGGTTGCAAGAAAGTGCTCCTGGAGGATAAGGATAGTCACCCTGGACGGACAGCAGATAAATATGGGAGGTTCCTTCACCGGCGGCTCGGTGAGAAAGGACTCGGGAATGCTCTCCCGTGCCTCACATATAGATAAGCTGTGCGAGGAGGAAAAGGAGCTTGCAGCAAAGGCAGAGAAGGCAGGAGAAGAGCTTTCTTTGATCGAAAGAAAAATAACAGAGCTTTCCAACTATCGCCGTAAGGAGGATGAGAAGGTAAAGATCTCCGAGGTAATGCTCAGAACAGAGAGAGCCCAGCTTGATGAGTGCGAGGCAAACCGTAATATGATCATGAACCTTCTGGAAAAGCTCACTCACGATAAGGCAGGTCTTGCAGAAAACTCAAAGCGCGGCAACGAGGATATTGCAATGCTTGAGGAGGCTATAGCCGCAAACGAAAAAATGGCAGGGCAGATCTCTGCAGAGAGAGAAGAGCTTGATATTCAGAGAAACGGCGCCCTGGACAGTATCACAGAGCTTGAGGCAGAGATCAATGCGGTCCGTATCCGTATGGCAGGCCATATGAGAGACGGCGAAAACGCAGAGGTATCTGTTGAGCAGGCCGTTCAGAGAGCTGAGCGCCGCAGGGCAGAGCAGGCCGAGAGCGAGAATGAGGCAGCCGCACTTCTGGAGGAGGCACAGGCAGCAAGAGCATCCATAAAGGATAAGCAGCTCGAGGTAGAGGCTCTGACGGCAGAGCTTGCCGAAAGAGAAAAGGAAAAGCAGAGCCTGGATGAAAACGATGCGGAGTATGACCGTAAGCTTAATGATGTCAGAATAAAGACCAAGGAAGTTGCAAGCAGAAAAGAGCTGGCCTACAGAGCGCATATGGCAAATGAGGCAAAGCTTGAAAAGCTGAACGGAGAGATAGATAAAATGGTCTCCCACCTTTGGGATGAGTATGAGCTCACCCATGCAACAGCTATAGCTCTGGGATATCCCGAGATCACTGAAAAAACAAGACCGGAGAGCTTTGCAAGGCTCACCGAGCTTAAAAGACAGGTGAAATCGCTGGGCCACGTAAACGTGGGAGCTATAGAGGAGTATACTACCCTCAAGGAGCGCTACGATTATCTCAAGGAGCAGCTTGATGACCTGACCAGATCCAAGGAAGAGCTTTCAGGCATCATTTCATCCATCGAGGAGGAAATGAAGCGTATGTTCGTGGAGGCCTTTGATAAGATCAATACATACTTTGGTGAGACCTTTAAGGAGCTCTTCGGAGGAGGAAGCGCCCACCTCAGCCTGACCGATCCGGAGAACGTTCTCTCCAGCGGAGTAGAGATAGACGTTGCCCCTCCCGGAAAGATGATCAAAAATCTGTCTCTTCTTTCAGGAGGAGAGCAGGCATTCGTAGCTATTGCCCTTATATTTGCCCTTATCAGAGTAAACCCCTCTCCCTTCTGTATATTTGACGAGATAGAGGCGGCCCTTGATGAGGTAAACGTAACCAGAGTAGCAAACTACATAAAGCGCTTCTCAAAGGAAATGCAGATCATTCTTATCTCCCACAGAAGAGGAATGATGGAAACCGCAGATACTTTGTACGGCGTAACGATGCCGAGGCACGGAATCTCCAAGGTATTTACCCTTGATGTGAATGCAGTAGCCGAGAACCCTGCAGAGGCAGATAAATACGTTCAGTAAACAGGAGAAACAAATGGGATTTTTTGATAAACTGAAGAGCGGCCTTGCAAAAACGAAAAAGGCCGTGTTTGCTCAGGTAGATAATATCCTTAAAAGCTTCGTAAAGGTAGATGAGGATCTTCTTGAGGAGCTTGAGGAGGTGCTTATCTGCTCCGATATGGGTATGGAGACCGTTGAGGAGATAATAGATGAGCTTAGAGATCAGATCAAGAGTGATAGGCTCAAGGCCCCCGAGGACGTTAAAACGGCCCTTAAGGAGCTCCTCCGTGAGAGGATAGGCGAGGGCGAGGAGCTGAAGCTTTGTACTACGCCCTCCGTTATCCTCGTAATAGGAGTGAACGGGGTCGGAAAAACTACCTCCATTGGTAAGATAGCGGCAAACCTTAAGTCACAGGGCAAAAAGGTCGTGGTTGCAGCGGCAGATACCTTCAGAGCAGCGG
>JAFQNM010000038.1 GCA_017395885.1 Clostridia bacterium
AAGCCTATTTCATACGGCGACAGCCGTATTTCACCTATTTGCTTTGCAAATTGATATCATTGTAGGTTGGTCTTTTCCCTAAGACCAACCTACTAAGGGAGCTTTTCTTTTTATTATTTACATTATTGTTTGTATTCCGAAAAGAACCGGTCCATAGCCTTCTGAAGGCATTCTGCGGCGTTATTCATTGCATACTCACTTCCCACCTCATCACTTATACAGATCACTCTGACAGCCTCAGGAAGCCACTCTGCCTCGTTAATTCCGCAAACTATCACGCATTCCTTCCCGCGGCATCTTTCTATCACGCCTCCAACCGTCTTTCCCATAAAGCTCTGAGCATCCAGCTTACCCTCTCCGGTAATTATCAGATCGGCATTTGATACGTGCCTGTCAAAATCGTACATCCGAAGAACAGTATCTGTCCCGCTTTTGACCTTCGCTCTCAGAAACGACATTGCCGCAAATCCTATTCCGCCTGCGGCTCCTGCTCCGGGGGCCTCTCTTTCATCAGTTCCCGTCACCTTGCAAAAGATAGATGCAAGCTTTTCTGCTCCCCTTTCAAGTCTCTTAACAGCATCAGGAGATGCACCCTTCTGAGGACTGAACACCGCCGCACAGCCGTTTTCGCCAAGCAGAGGATTATTAACGTCACAAAGCAGAATAAACTCTGTTTCTCTATATTTCGAAAAGGCCTGATTATACTCAATGCTCTCCACTCTTGAAAGATTTCCTCCAACGGGGGTGAAATGGTTACCGCATATATCAACAAACTGAACGCCCATTGCGCTGAGCATTCCCGCACCCAGGTCGTTTGTTGAGCTGCCACCGAGCGTGAGCACTATTTTTTTCGCTCCCCTTGAGGTTGCAAAGGATATCATCTGTCCAACACCGAAGCTTGATGTTCTCTCAGGGTTTGCCCTTTTTCCCGCAAGGGGCAGGCCGAACGCCTGTGCACTCTCGATTATTGCTGTGTTCCCCTTATCTACAAATGCTATCTCTGCCTTGACAGGCTTGCCGAAGGGGCCCTCTACCGTAACCTTTTCAACCGCTCCCCTAAGAGCCTTTGCCATTAATGATGCAGTTCCCTCTCCGCCGTCTGCAAGGGGAAGCTCCGTTATTCTGCAATCGGCAAATGCACGCTTTGCTGCATATCTGACTATCCTGCAGATCCTCTCGGAATCTAAGCTTCCTTTAAAGGAATCGGGTGCTACCAATATGTTCATACATTCACCGACTTTCTTTTGTATTTATATCAATTATACCATACTTTTCGGCAGTTTCAACACATTTTTTGTACTTATTGACAAAATCTATTTTTGGCAAATTAATATAACATGATTATTTCAGCATAATTATTGACAAATCTCACAAAATAAGGCAAAATATGAAGGAAGTTTGTTTTCAAAATTCATAATACCCCTCGCGGAGGTGAATCAGTTGGCTAGAAAACACGAACAGGAGCGCAACGACGCAATAAAAAAAATGATCATTGATGCTGCCCTTCAGATCTGCTTGGAGGACGGTTACAAGGAAGTAACTGTTCGCCGCATCGGTGATAAGATCGGATACTCCACCGGAGTTATCTACTATCATTTTAAGGACAAGCAGGACATTATGGATTGTCTCGACCAGAGACTTGACGAGGAGACCTACAGCACAGTTACCAACCTCATCACTCCCGATATGTCTCTGAAGGATTGTCTCTTCACACTTTACGAATACACCTGCGATCTTGCTTACAATAATACTGAGGCCTACAAGAGAATCTTCGTTTCCAGCCGTATTGAAGGAAACGAATATACGCGAAACATGTGGCTCAGAATGATCACCGAAAGCCTTAATAATGCTGCCGACAGAGGCGAGATAAGCTCATATGATCTTGAAACAAAGGCAAAGTGTATTCTCTCCTATATTATGGGCTATAACCTCCTTTTCTTTGAGATAAATCGCACCGACAAGGAAACTGCAATGAAGGACAGATGCACTGCTGTCAACGTTATCCTTAACGGCATTCTCAACGTCTGAAATGAATAATTAAAGCACCTGAAATTCAAAATGAATTTCAGGTGCTTTTTTCTTATATCTCTCCGCAAAGGCGGGCGGTGAGGAATTTTTTAAACTTTTCTTTATCTCCCCACTTGAGTGCTATATCCATTTCCTTTCCGCGCTCGGGATCGATAAGAGTCTGCGCATTCTCGTTTGCGTATACGGGAAGCCTCTGATACTTAAGGTTCTCCTTTGTGAAGCAGGCATACACGCCTACAGTATCAAACAGAGCACTTGTTCCTCCACCGGAATTCCATTCTATCTTCTCAGCCCAGAGGTCAACGTTCTCGCAGAGAGCCTTTATTACAGGGTCCTTATCTGCACAGGCACGGATCTTTCCGAAGGCCTCTGCATCAAGATACAGGTTGCCCGTTACGTCAAGGGGCAAAAGCTCTACGGGAATATCAGAATCAACAAGAGCGGCCTGCCATGAATCTCTGTCGCACTTAACGTTCCAATCTGCTCCAAGGGGAGGATACCAGCCGTTGCAATGGCCGTTATATATAACTCCTCCGATTGCTATGATCTTGCATCTCTTGGCAATTCTCGGCTCTATGGCATAAGCATCTGCCATATTTGTGGACGCTCCGATAACAAGAACTGTGATCTCCTCGTCAGAGCTCATTATATAATCAACGATCGCCTGAGCAGCATTATCCTTATAGTTGGGGTAGCTTGCAAGATCAAAATCTCCGATCCAGTTCTCCTGATATCTGGGATCCATATCCGTTGCCCTTCCCTTTGCAACTATAACGTCATCTCTGCCGCACACGGTGAGAAACTTCGCTGCAAGGCGAGCCTGATACTCTGTTCCGAAGCCGTTTACACTGACCATTCTGATATCAAGCTCCGGGCTCTTGAGCGCCATGGCAAGGGCCCATGTATCATCGATATCGCTTCCGATATCGGTATCGAAAATTATGGGAATTGATTTTAACATTTTTCCGTTCCTTCCATATAATATCATTAAAGTTATTTTATCACATTCGCCGCCAGTTGTACAGAGAATTTACGATTTATTTTGTTGTTTTTTTATAAAATCTCTTGACATATTTGAGGGTGTGTGCTAAAATACCACCAAA
>JAFQNM010000039.1 GCA_017395885.1 Clostridia bacterium
GAAGTTATAGGTAGTTCCGCCGCCCTCATAGAAGAAGCCGGTTACGTTTGCCTCCTCATAGAGCCACTTCATATTATGATAGAGGTTAAGCACGTTGGGGCAGCTGGAGAGATAATAGTGATAGGTTACGGGATAGATCCAGAACCAGAGCTGGGCACCGGTCTCCTTACAGAGGTTGCCCCAGAAAGGAAGCGCCTCAAGGTCGCCCTTATTGCTCATATTATTGAGCTGGCCGCCCTTTTCATAGCACTCCTCCTGGCCGAGGATATGGTTATTACAGCCGATTCCGCAATACAGGATGATGAAATTGGAATGAGGCTTGATGGTCTTGGGGAAATCCTTTGCGTATACGATTCCGTAAAGGTGAACACCGGGATAGTACTCCTGCGCCTTTTCTGTTGCCTTATTATAAAGCTGGAGGTAAAGGCCGGAATATCCTTCGTTCCTCGATATTTTTGCACAGTTTCGGCAGGTACAATACTTCTGGTTATCTGCAATGGAGAAGGAGAACACGGTCTGACCCTCTTCTATAAACGTAGGTCTGCCCCAGCTCATTATCATTCTGTTACAGTCGATCATACCCTCGAAAAGAGTATTGAATGCATCTGTGCTGGTTGCACAGGGCTGCCAATCATATGCATCCTGAACAAAGCCGGATTTGAACTTTGCATCATACAGATCAGAGCTGTATATATATTCTGACATTCCCTCGGGGATGCTGCTGTCGGGCCATTCGCCTGAGCCCATCTGCCAATACTCAAGGAATGAGTGAGCATTACTGTAGAGGGGGCCGATCTTTGTGCCGTAGAACTCTTCATCATGGCCGGAAAGCTGGCTTCCGTTAAGCTTATTGGGGAAGAAATGATGCTTGGCGTTTCTTCCGAAGGTATGGCGGGCATAGCGGAAGATGATATCGGGGATCTTTTCAACGCTTGTTCCCTCGGGGATATCTACAAGGCGCTGCTTATAAATAAAGGTTTCGCTGTTTGAGTAGAAGCGGAAGCCGAGATAATCCTCAAGGATATCGTATACCGCATACATATTGCCGCGGTACGTTCCATAGATGTTGAGGTTTCCGTCTGTTACGTCGAATCTGTAGCCCTCTACGCCAAGGATCTCTCCAAGCTCGGAATCAAGCTCCACGCTATGGAAGTAGATTGCCTTTTCGGTTGAGGGTGTTCCCTTTGTCATGGGGATCTCAACTCCGGTGACATATCTGACATACTTCATAAAATTGAGGTATGCAAAATAGATATTGTCATCGGTGGTGCTGCTTGCAGGGAGAACGATACAAAGATCCTTGATATCCGTTCCTGCAATGGTAAACCTATGAAGCTGATGAGGCTCAAAATCAGAGGTGGGTTTTGCGCCGGAGATGCAGAGCTTCAGGCTATATGCATCAGGTGCGGACAATGAGCCGTTTGCATCAAAGTCTGCCGCATCCATATTGATCTCAGCGGTTGAGATTCCTGCAATTGCCTGTCTCATTGTCATTGAGTCCATTGCGTTTACAGCATCATCGCCGTTTGTATCACCGAGAAGGTAGGTATCATCGTGCAAAAAATCAAGCTCAAGGCTGAAATCGCCTGCCGATGCTGCCACCGCCATTGTAGATACAAGCATTGAAACCGCAAGTATAATAGAAAATAGCTTTTTCATACGTTCATTCCTTTCTCATATTAACTAATCACATTATAACATATTCTCTTATTTTTGGCAATAGAAAAGATTCTCTATTATATATTCTTATGGTGTTTTTGTTAAAAGACTAAGCATAATATACCCGATCTTTCATCCTTTTCAAAGCAAAAAAGACCTTTACAGGTCTTTTTCGCTTTTTATTATGGTGTGACGCCTGCTCTTCTCGAGCCTTCCTCATATATCTGCGTCATGGGGTTTACAGACGGGTCGCAGGTATCGGGAAGCTGATACAGGTCGCTTGAGAACACTACCATTCCGTATTCCTTGATCTTATTATACATCCACGTATATCTCTCGGAGAATTCACGCTTTGAAGCCGTATCTCCGTTTATGTACATTTCCGTATGGAGGCTTGAGAGCCCCATAAAGTCACAGGAAACAAGAAGAGTATCTATTCTGTATCTCTGCTCGGGGCGGGTAGTCTTTTCATATGCTGCCTCAAGCAGGCCTCTCATTTCATAATAGTTTTCTGCCAGGTATTCGTAGGAATACATATCTCCGGGGCGGTCAAAGTTATTGATAAAGCAGGTGCCGCACCGGTCTCCGGCTTCAGTCTGCATCAGAATATACTGATAAATCTCCTCATAGCCCTCTCCGTAATACATATAAAGGTATTCCTTAACGTGTGCCGTATACTCCTCATACGTCATTTCCGGATCCCAGAGCAGTCTTGTCGTTACATATGCCTTAAGGCTCTCAAAATTGTAATCCCTTCCGCCGCCCTCATAGTAGAAGCCGGTTACGTTACACTTCTCATAGAGATATTTTGTATTGTAATACAGGTTGGGAATGTTGGGGCAGCCTATCAGATAATAATGGTATGTTACGGGATAGATCCAGAACCAGAGCTCTGCTCCCGTTTCCTTACAGAGGTTGCCCCAGAAAGGAAGCGCCTCAAGGTCGCCCTTATTGCTCATATTATTCAGCTGGCCGCCCTTTTCATAGCACTCCTCCTGGCCGAGGATATGGTTGTTACAGCCGATTCCGCAATACAGGATCACAAGATTATCGTGCGGCTTGATAGTTTTTGGAAAATCCTTTGCATACACAATGCCGTAAAGCCTGAGGCCGGGATAATACTCCTGAACGTCTACAACGGCTCTGTTATAAAGCTGGAGATAAAGGCCTGAGAAGCCCTCGTTTCTCGATATCTTAGTGCAGTTACGACAGGTGCAGTAATACTGGTTATCGAGAATTGAGAAGGACATAACGCTGATCTCCTCCTCATAATGGAGCGTATTGCCCCAGTACATAGACATTTTGTTGCACTCAAGCATACCGTTGAAAAGCTTTTTATACTGCTCGTCATTAGTTGCACAGGGCTGCCAGCCATAAGGATTTTGAGGAAAAGCGCCTGATGCAAACTTTGCCTCAAGAATCTGCTGCTCTGTCATTCCCGTTGTATCTGCGGGTACTGTTCCGTCAGACATCTTGCAATATTCATAGAACGAGTGAGCATTACTGTATATGGGGCCAGACAGCGTTCCGAATCTCTTTGCATTGTAAGCATAAAGCTGAGTTCCGTTCAGCTTATTTGCAAAATAATGCCAGAGGGGCCTGCTGCTTCCGTTATCGTAGGTCTGGCAGGCGTGGCGGAAGGTGATGGGAGGAACATACTCTTCAACTGTGCCGTCGGGAATATCCACAGTTCTCTGCTTATATACGTACGTCTCCCTATCTGAGAAGAAGCGGATGCCGAGATAATCCTCAAGGAGCTCATACACGGCATACATCGTTCCGCGGTAGGTTCCCTCGATATAAACGTTGCCGTTCTTTACCTCGTATTTATATCCCTCAACACCAAGCTCACTGCCGCGCTCAGTTTTAGTGCTCATCTCGTTGAGATAAAAGGCCTTGGGAGTAGTTGCTTCTCCGTATGAAAGAGGAAGTCTTACTCCGGTCACCTTTTCAACGTATTTGACAAGGTTAAGATATGCAAAATACGAGTTGTCCTCATCTGTTATACCCTCATTGAGCACAACGGAATACTGAGAGATATCGTTGCCTGCGACGGTGAGCTTATAAAGCTGCTTTCCGTTTTCAAAATCGGATGTTGACCGAGCTCCCGAAAGGCAAAGCTTAAGGCTGTAGGAATCGGGGGCTGCACATTTTCCGTCGGCATCAAAGTCTGCTGAATCAAGGTCTATCGCATCTGTAGCGATGCCTGCAAGAGTAGTTCTGATGCTGTAGGAATCTACTGCGTTTACAGAGCCGTCTCCATTCACGTCTCCCAGGACAAAGGTATTATCGGTTATGAAGCTCTGCCCGAAACCGAAATCATACGCTGCATATGCTGTGAGCGACATTGAAAGCACCATCAAAGCACAAAGCAGCATTGAAATGATCTTTTTCATATCTATCCTCCTATCTTTCACAGACTGTCTATCTGTTTTAAGTTTACCACAACTGCTCGTTTTTTTCAATAACATAAAAGAAAACTTTCTCAATTAAGAGAAAGTTTTCTTTGTTCCATTATGGAGTGACGCCCGGTCTTCTTGAACCGTTTTCATAGAACTGGACCATGGGATTGGTCTCATAATCTATCTTATCGGGAACGGGATAGAGAGGCTGGTCGGAGAAGGTTACCATATCGTGGCTCCATATATACTCAAGCATCCAGTCATAGCGTTCGCAATAAAGCTCTACGTTATTACCGTTCACATACCAGTCTGTATGGAGGGAGGACAGGGCCATAAAATCACAGCAGACAAGAAGCGTTTCTATTCTGCCCCTCTGCTCCGGGGTGCCTGCCTTGGCAAGAGCAGCTTCAAGGAGGCCTCTCATTTCCTCATAGTTTTCTGCAAGGTACTCGTAGGAATACATATCTCCGGGGCGGTCATAATTATTGATAAAGCAGGTGCCGCACCGGTCTCCCGCCTCGGTCTGCATCATAATATACTCAAACAGCTCCTCATATCCGTCGCCGTAATTGATATACAGATACTCCTTGACCATATCACAGTATTCGTCATAGGTCATATCCGTTTTCCACATAAGCTGAGCGGACACGTATGCCTTCAGGGTCTCGAAATTATACGTTCTTCCGCCTCCCTCATAGAAGAGGCCCGTTACGTTGCACTCGTCTATAAGGTATTTTGTACTGTAGTAAAGATTAGGAATATTGGGACAGCCGCAGAGATAGTAATGGTAAGTTACGGGATAGATCCAGAACCAGAGCTCTGCATCGTTTTCAACACAAAGGTCTCCCCAGAAGTTGAGTGCCTCGATATCACTGTCGTTCTTCATTCCGTTGAGCTGGCCGCCCTTTTCATAGCACTCCTCCATACCGAGAATATGATTATCACAGCTGACTCCGCAATAAAGAAGCACAAGGTTTTCATCCGGAACTATAGTCTTCGGATAATCCTTTGCATAAATAATGCCCATAAGCCTTACGCCGGGATAATACTCCTGAACGTCTACTGCCGCTTTGTTATAAAGCTGAAGATATAGGCCTGAGAAGCCCTCGTTTCTCGATATCTTAGTGCAGTTACGGCAGGTGCAGTAATGCTGGTTATCAAGAATCGAGAAGGAGAATAGAGTTACTCCCTCATCAATGAATGGAGTGTTTCCCCAGAGCATACCCATACGGTTACACTCAAGCATTCCTGTGAAGAGCTTTTTATACACGTTGCCATCCGTTGCACAGGGCTGCCAGCCGTATGCATCGGGATAATCACCGGATGCAAATTTTGCTTCAAGCATCTGAACCTCGGTCATACCCTCAGTGTTTTCGGGATAGGTGCCGTTGCCCATCTTCCAGTATTCATAAAACGAATGTGCATTACTGTATATGGGGCCTGTGAGGGTGCCGTAGCGCTTTGAATCGTAGGAGGAGATATAGTCTCCGTTAAGCTTATTTGCAAGATAATGGTTGAGAGCGCCCCTTTCTCCAAAGGTATGGCGGGCTACTCTGAAGGTTACCTTGGGATGTATCTCCTCAGCCGTTCCCTCGGGGATATCCACTACTCTGTTTTTATAAACAAAGGTGGCCTCGTTGGAAACAAATCTGACACCGAGATACCTTTCAAGTATCTCATAGACGGAGTACATAGTTCCTCTGAGAGTTCCGATAATATAAAGATCGCCGTTTTTGACCTCATATCTCAGGCCCTCTACGCCGTATTTCTGACCCTCCTCTGAAAAAAGGTCAAGCTCATTTATATATATTGCCCTCTCGCTCACGGGAGTGCCGTAGCAGATTGGAAGCTCTGCTCCCGTCAGCTCCTTAAGATATTTCTTTAAAAGAAGGGCCGCTAAATATGAGTTATCCTCATCCGTTATTCCCTCGTTGAGAACTATGGAGAAATCCTTAATATCATTACCGCCGACGGTGAGCTTATATATCTGCTTTCCGTTTTCAAAATCGGCTGTTGACCGAGCTCCCGAAAGGCAAAGCTTAAGGCTGTATGAATCGGGGGCTGCACATTTTCCGTCGGCATCAAAGTCTGCCGCATCAAGGTCTATCGCATCTGTAGCGATGCCTGCAAGAGTAGTTCTGATGCTGTAGGAATCTACTGCGTTTACGGAGCCGTCTCCGTTTACGTCTCCGAGCAGAAAGGTTTCGTCGTTTAAAAAGCTTTGGCTAAGACTGAAGTCATATGCAGCGCCTACTGTGACTGACGTGCCTGCCAGCATTACGATCACCAGCAGCACCGACAATAATTTTCTCATTTTTCCTCCATTTTAAATTTTATTTAAATCCATTTCAAGTATATCATACTGCTTTTCAAAAAGCAATACGAGATTTGCTGTGAGCAAAGATTTACTATGCTCAAGCACAGAATTTTTTTCGTCTCCTTCTTATGACAAATTTTACACTTGATCAGTAGTAATATCATAAAAAAAGGAAGGACTATTATATGGATTTTGAAAACGGAAACGTTAAGCTCACCGTTACCGGTGACACCCTTTGCGCTTACATCAGCGGAGAGATCGACCACCATTCTGCAAAGACCATAAGAGAGGCCATTGACAGCGCACTCACTTCATACAGTCCGGATGCACTTATTCTGGACGTTTCGGAGATCAGCTTTATGGACTCATCAGGTCTCGGTCTGGTTCTCGGAAGGTATACAAAGGCAAGCGAAGCAGGCATATCCTTCTCTGTTACGGGAGTGAGCGAGAGAACAAAACGGCTATTTGACATGGCAGGGCTTGACAGGATCATTGATTACGATAACAAGGAGAAAAAAAGATGAAAAAGATTTGCGAAAACGCAATGAAGGCAGAGTTTCCCTCTCTTTCTCAGAACGAGGCCCTTGCAAGAGCTCTGGCCTCATCCTTTCTGATGCAGCTCAACCCTACGGTTTCTGAGCTTGCGGATATTAAATGTGCAGTTTCCGAGGCGGTTACAAACTGCACCGTTCACGCCTACAGAGACACGGTGGGCACTGTTATTATGACTATGAAATCCTACAGCGACAGATCCGTTCGCATTGAAATAAAGGATCGAGGCTGCGGTATCGAGGATATTTCCACCGCAATGCAGCCCCTTTTTACTACGGACAGGCAGGGCGAGCGAAGCGGCCTCGGCTTTACGGTGATGGAAAGCTTTTGCGATAAGATAAGGGTTACCTCAAAGCCTAAAAAGGGTACCAAGGTGACCTTGATAAAAAACCTCTCAAAGCTATACGCCTCTACATAATACGGAGGCCGCTCCCTTGAATTCATACAAAGATAACGGTATCTATATAGAAAAAGCCCAGGCGGGAGACCGGGATGCAGAGGAGCAGCTCATTCGCGCAAATTATCCGCTTGCCGTTTCTCTTGCACGGAGGTTTATGGGAAGAGGCTGCGAGCTTGAGGACCTGATACAGCTTGCTCTTTTCGGGCTCCTTAAGGCTATAAAGAGCTTTGACCCCGAAAGAGGCTGCGCCCTTTCCACCTATGCTGTGCCCTTGATAATCGGTGAGATCAGAAAATTTCTCAGAGATGACGGGCTTATCAAGGTGAGCCGTGAGAGCAAAAAGAACTCTGCCATCCTTTTACGCTTGCGTGAGGAGTTCTCTGCAAAGCACGGAAGAGAGCCTCATATTGACGAGCTTTGCAGCCTTTCCGGCCTGGACAGAGACAGCGTTATGTGTGCGCTGGATGCACAGCGGCCTGTTGCTTCTATTTCCGAGCCTCTTACCGACGACGGATTCACCGTTGAAAGCGTTTTGGGAGACGGAGGAAGCTCAATAGACAAGGCATTTATGAGAATTGCTCTTTACGATGCCCTATCAAGGCTTCCCGAGCAATGGAAAAAAATAGTTATTATGAGATACTACCGCGATATGTCTCAGCAGCAAACTGCCGAAGCGCTGGGCCTCTCACAGGTCAAGGTATCCAGAGAGGAGAAAAAGATCATAGCAGAGCTTAGAAAAAGCATTATTTAGCCGAAGGAAAAGCCCATACAGCGATCGCTGTATGGGCTTTTCTTCAGTTTTTCAATTACAGGTCAAAGCCGGACCGTTGCCCCCGCCTTGATGCACACGGGCTTATGGTCAGCCTTTATCCAAACGTCTGTGCAGGTGGGATTATAAGCAGTGTCACAGCTTGCGGAAAATCTGAGAGAGCGGAGCGCATTAAGATAATCAACTATCTCAATATTTGTGGCATACCATATGTTACTGTCTCCGCCGACGGTCTTGCAAAGCTCCTCCATTTTTGACCAATGCTCCTCCGTGCTGAACTCATAGCTATGGCCCCACACGTAGAAAAGTCGCATAAAGCTATAAAGCATGGGCGACATAAATTTCTCCCAGAGCTCCTTTGTGAATTCCGCATGGTGGCAGGTCGGGTCCCACTGCATAAAGTCAGATGGAATACCGAATGAATTGGTAGCTGAAACTGTTCTCGAATACTCTATTCCCTCGGCACGGCAGGCCTCTGCTACTCTACCGTCGTAGCTTGAAAAGGGATATGACATTCCTCTGACGGGATATTTACATATTTCTTCAAGAAACACTCTGTTCTCTCTTATCTCACGGCGGATATATTCATCCGGCGTGTAATAAAGAAAGGCGTGCTGAGCAGAGTGACAGGATATTTCATGGCCCTCATAAAGAGTTTCATACTCACCGGGGTCAACAAACTTGGGCTCCTTCAAAAACTGGGGAAAATGCTCCTCAAATCCGGGATTGTTCAGATGAAAGGTTCCCTTGAGACCGTATTTGTTGAACAGCTCAACAAGTCGCTTATCCTCTATTCTTCCGTCATCGTAGCTGAAGGTCACGCATCTTTCCTTACCGTGCTGCCAAAGTGTTGTTTCTATGAATTTCATACGTATGCTTCCTTTTCTTGTTTTCGCTTTTATATTACCACATAAATCTCCGCATGTCAATTTAAGGTTTACGGAACACAGGGCAGCCCCGTCATATAAACAAATTGACAAGCGGTGGGAAAGGAGTTATAATTAATAAAACACCTTTTTTGAGGACAAAAGCATGAAATTTACGAAAAAAATAGAAGAAATGAATCTTATGGGCAACGGAATTACGCGTATCGACGGCTGCGTTGTCTTTTGTCTGGGTGCAGTTGACGGCGATACGGTTACTGCTGAGATAACACAGGAGAAAAAGAATTTCAAGATAGCAAGCGTTATTTCAGTTGACGAGCCCTCTCCCTTCAGGCAGGAGCCGGACTGCCCTCACTTCCCCGCATGCGGCGGCTGCGATCTGCGACATATTTCCTATGAGCACGAGCTTGAGGTGAAGGTGGCAGGCGTTGAGTCTGCCCTTCGCAAGGTGGGCAAGGGGGAGATCAAGGTCTCAGATATCCTTTCCGCCGAGCCTGACTTTTACAGAAACAAGGCTGTTCTTCGCTTTGCAGACGGCATCTGCGGCTTTTCAGAGGCCGGCAGCGACAACATCGTTTCATGCGATGGCTGCAAAATAATTCCCGATATATTCTGTGATATCGGCAAATTCACTCTTGAGTTTTTCGGCACGGAGATCTCAGATCTTTCCTATCTGTTTCTGAGAAAAAACAGCTCCTGCACCGAGATCTCCGCAGTTCTCGGCACACGTGACAAATACAGCTATCTCGACATTGAAGGCTACAGCGAGGCGCTTTGCGAAAGATTCCCTCAGGTGGTCGGCGTTCTTACAAAGGCAGGAGAGCACCCTGAGGACGGCATTGAGCCTGACCTTATCCTCGGCAGAGACTACATTGAGGAAAGCTTTCTCGGCCTCTCTCTCATCGTTTCTCCCTGCTCATTCTTTCAGGTGAACCACGCAGTTGCAGAAAAGCTTTGCAGGCGGGCGGCTGATTACGCTCTTTCCGGCGAAGGTAATTTCGGCGCAGATCTTTACTGCGGCACCGGCGTTATCGGCATGGCTATTGCCGCTCTGCACCCTGAGGCCTTTATCACGGGAGTTGAGATCAACGAATCTGCCGTTGCAGATGCCAAGGAAAACGCAGAGGAGAACGGCCTCACTAACATCGGATTCTTTTGCGGTGACTCTGCTGACTTTGCAAAAAGCACCTACGGCAGCATTGATTTTATCACTATTGACCCTCCCCGGGCGGGCTGCTCCGAAAAAATGATAAAGGAGCTTCTCAGGATCAAGCCTCAGCGTCTTGTTTACGTTTCCTGTGACCCCCAGACCCTTGCACGGGACCTCAAAAAGCTGACGGAAACAAAATACAGTATCAAGGAAGTTACCGCTGCCGATCTTTTCCCCCGTACAAAGCACGTTGAAACCATCGTTCTTCTTGAAAGAAATTGATCGTATAAGGCCCCGAAGTTTAGGGGCCTTTTTTCTTTACAAATAAAAATATAAAAGTTATTTACAAAACGGGGAAAAAGTAGTATAATAAAGTGTATATTTTTATCATTTACTCCATATAAGAAGGAGGGGTGCTGTATGCTTTACTGCGGACGTACCGATATAGGCAAAAAAAGAAAGGTCAATCAGGACAGCTTTTTCTGCGAATACTTTGAAAACGGAATGATGCTCTGCGTTGTTTGCGACGGTATGGGCGGTGCTGCCGGCGGCGGTATTGCCTCCGGCCTTGCTTGCAAAAGCTTTGTTGACAGCATTACCGATTTTGCCGAGGGCTACAACCCTCCCGAAAAGCTGACAAGAACCGATGAGCGCATTATTCGCAAGGTTCTTGCCGACGCTGTTGATGCCGCTAACGCCACCGTTTTCGAAAAGGCCTGCGAGGATATCTCCCTCACCGGTATGGGCACCACCGTTGTGGCTACCCTTGTTTGCGGTCGCACTCTCTTTACCCTAAACGTTGGTGACTCAAGAATGTACCTCATTAAGGATGGAGTTGCAAAGCAGATAACCAAGGATCACTCCTACGTTCAGTACCTTGTTGACACCGGTAAAATGACCGAGGAGGAGGCCAAAAGCTCCCTCAACAGAAACATTATCACACGCGCTGTCGGCACAGATACTGCTGTTGAGCCTGACATCTATCTCACCCGCCTCCCTGAGCCTGCCCCCGGCACCGTTCAGGACCACGTGGGTCTTCTCTGCTCCGACGGCCTCACCAACCACGTCTCTCCCGAGGATATCGCAGCCTGCCTGAAGCATGCCTGTGCCGTTGACTCTGACAGGCAGCTGGGGCCCCTTGCCGAGATCCTTATTGATATGGCCAACGAAAACGGCGGCAGCGACAATATTACGGCAGTCGTTATGACTGTCTGACAGCTTACGGGATCCTTCCCAAAGGAGGTCACATGGAACTTTACGATAAATACGTAGGCGCCGTTCTTGACGGCAGATACAGAATAGAACAGATTATCGGTGTTGGCGGTATGGCCGTTGTTTTCAAAGCATTTGACGTGCTTATGAACAGAAACGTTGCCATTAAGCTCCTTAAAGAAGAAATAGCCAACGAGGAGGACAGCGTTAAAAGATTCGTTAATGAATCCAAGGCTGTTTCCATGATGTCTCACAGAAACGTTGTCAGCATTTATGACGTCAACGTTCGAGAGGATATCAAATATATCGTTATGGAATATATTGAGGGCATTACCCTCAGAAATTATATGACCAAGCGTGGCAGGCTCACTCTCAGAGAGATCATCAGCTATACCGAGCAGATACTCCTTGCCCTCAGCCATGCCCACAGCAAGGGGCTCGTGCACAGAGATATAAAGCCCCAGAACATTATGCTCCTTAAGAGCGGCATTATTAAGGTAACAGACTTCGGTATCGCCAAGCTTCCCAACGCGGAAACCGTTACTATGACGGACAAGGCTATCGGTACCGTTTATTACATCAGCCCCGAGCAGGCCAGCGGCCAGGCTATCGACCGCCGAAGCGACCTTTATTCTCTCGGCGTTATGATGTATGAAATGGCAACAGGTGAGCTTCCCTTCACTGCCGAGACCCCCGTTTCCGTTGCTATGATGCAGATAAACGACACGGCAAAGGCGCCTACCGAGATCAACCAGGATATACCCAAGGGTCTTGAACAGATAATCGGCATCGCCATGGAGAAGGACCCTCAGTACAGATATCAATCCAGCGAGGATATGCTCCGCCATCTCCGTCGCCTGAAGGAAAACCCCAATATTATCTTCAAGATACCTAAAAAGCGTGAGGAGGGTGAGCCTAAAAGCGTTCTTTCTCTCCTGACGGGCGGAGGCCCCGCATTCCCTCTTATTGCAGGGGTTGCTCTCGCTTTCTTTATTATCTTCGCCATTGGCGCCGCCTTCGTTTTCAACCGTGTTTCTGATGCCATGTCTCAAACGGTCGAAACTATTGAGGTAGATGAGTTTCAGGGGCGGATGTATGATGCGGCTTTGGCTGAGGCTCTCGCCAATTCCGACAAGTACACCGTTACCGTTGAATACGAGTATTCCGATGAATATGAGCCCGGAATGATCATTACCCAGTCTCCCACTCCCGGATCCTCAAAAAAGATCAAGGTTGAGCTCACCCTAACAGTTTGCAGCGGAAACCGTGAGGTCACTATGCCCGCTCTCAACGATTATAACTATAAGGCTGCCATCAAAGAGCTGAGAAATCTCGGTCTGAAATACGCCATTGAATATACGAAGGACAACATCCGTGCCTCAGGTCAGGTCGTTTACACCGATCCCCCTGCAGGTGATACTACCACCGTTGGCAGCAC
>JAFQNM010000040.1 GCA_017395885.1 Clostridia bacterium
CTGTAACCTCACTGTAGGAAAAGATACGGATCTTTTCGTGCTGGGCAACGTCAACCATTTTAGGCGTGAGGATACAAGCCGCACAGTCAAGGGTGGGGAAGGTCTTGTCAAGCTGAGCCATCTTACCGCCTATGGTGGGCTTTTTCTCAACGATGTCCACCTCAAAGCCTGCGTCTGCAATGTCAAGAGCTGTCTGGATACCTGCGATACCGCCTCCGATAACGAGAGCCCTCTTTGTAACGGCGGACTCACCGGGGGTGAGAGGAGCGTTAAGGTTTACCTTGGCGACGGCCGCCCTTGCGAGGATGATCGCCTTTTCGGTACCCATGATCATATCCTTATGTACCCAGGAGCACTGCTCTCGGATGTTTGCGATCTCAACCATATAGGGATTGAGACCTGCCTTTGCCGCAGTTTTTCTAAAGGTCTGCTCGTGCATTCTGGGGGAGCAGGAGCAAACTACGATACCTGTGAGTCTGTGCTCCTTAACGGCGTCAACGATCATATCCTGACCTGCCTGAGAGCACATGTACTGATAATCGGTGGAGAAGACTACGCCACTCTCGTGCTCAAGTGCCTTGGCAACCTGCTTTACGTCCACCGTACCTGCAATATTGCTTCCGCACCAGCATACAAAAACGCCAATTCTTTGCATTGTTTCTTCTCCTTACTTTGCGTATTTTCTGAAGGCAGAAACTATGGCCTGCTGAGGAATATCCTCGTCAAGGAAGCTTGCCACGTCCTCTGCATTCATTCTGTTTTTATCCTTCTCTCGGATCTTGAGAAGGCGAACTGCCTCTATAAGCTTTGCAGGCTCGACGCCTCTGGGACATCTCTCGGCACAGGCAAAGCACGTAAGACATCTGAAAACGGATTCAGACGCCATAAGGCGCTCGATCTTTCCGTCATTTACCATACTTACGAACTGATGGGGATGGAACTCCATTTCGTCGTAGGCGGGGCAGGAGCCGGAGCACTTGCCGCATTTCATACACTTTTTAGGATCGGTGCCGCTGATGCGAACGATCTCTTCAGCTATCATTTTCTTATTCATCACGCATCTCCTTTACTCCAAGGGCCTCGGCGAGAAGAGACGTGAAATATACAACAGGCACGTCTGAGCCGCTCTTTTGGAGATTATACTTGCAAAGAGGGCAGGCGGTGATGACCATATCAGCGCCCTGTGCCTTTGCGTTGTCAAGAACTGCAGAGCTTTTTTTCTTTGCAAGCTCAGGGCTTTCGGCAAGAACGTAGCCTCCGCAGCACTCATTCCTGTTTGCAAATATCACAGGCTCAGCTCCGAGGGCACGGATAAGCTCTTCCATAACGGTGGGGTTCTCAGGGTCGTCAAGACCGAGTACCTTGCCGGGACGGAGGAGGAGGCATCCGTAATATGCGCCGATCTTTTTACCCTTAAGGGGATTAACTACCTTTTCGCAGATCTTGTCAAAGCCGATAACGTCACGGAGAAGCTCAAGATAGTGGTATACCTGCGCATCGCCGGCGTATGCTCCTTCGTCAGCCATATATCTGTTGACCTTATCTGCAAAGGCTTTATCGTTCTGCATAGCATAGTTTGTCTGCTTTACAACGTTGTGGCAGGCGGAGCATACTGTAACGAGGGGCTGCTCCTTTTCCTTTGCAGCCCTCAAAACTCTCACAGAGGAGAGCTTTGTTGCGATCTCGTCGTTTGCCGTGGTGAAGACACCGCCGCAGCACTGCCAGTTTTCAGCCTCTTCAAGGGTAACTCCAAGTATTTC
>JAFQNM010000041.1 GCA_017395885.1 Clostridia bacterium
TCGCTGATCAGCTCCTTCATCTCCTCCTCGCTGAGGGTACGGTCTTCATCATTTACGTAATAGTCCTCTATTGATACCGCAAGGAACGACCTGTAATACTGTCTGAAATTGGCTACGTCTTCCTCAGACATATTCTCTCCGTTTGCGTTGATATGGAGCACGGTCTCTCCGTTATCGTCATAGGAATGGCTGAAGCTGAACTCCGCAGAAACGCTATCGGTTTTTACGGTCATCGTTTTCATCTGAGTTATATACTGCTGGAACACAAACTCATCTACCCAATCAAGCAGATCATATTCCAGATACTCAAAGGCCTCTCCGTCACATATGGCAATAACGTTGGGATACAGATTGGACGTTGCATAATACGTTCCGTCCTTCGTCAGCTCGCTGAACCTCAGCTCAAACTTTACTCCCTTATACATAAAGGTTATCATATGCGCAGGGTCGCTGAGGCCTGCAGCCTCTATATCCTCAGCAGAGGCTCCCAGCTTCTCGCAGCCTGAGGCTACAAGCTGCAGAAAGCTCTGTATAACTGAAAAATACGTAGTATTATCGGGATAATAGTCTGTGGGATAATCAAGCCTTACCTCTGCAAGCGCATTCTCGTTGACCATTTCATCCTCTGCCAGAATTCTCATGCTCAGAAGCTTTTCTCCGTTCTTATATACGGTAAAATCATCGGTGAGATAATAATCGTCCTGGCTCATTCCCGCCACAAGATAGGGGGTGACGTATTTTTCTATGGGAACAAGGATCGTTTTTTCCACGTCCGTTCCCAGCACGTAGGCCGATCTTCTGCCCTCAAGCTGGCAATAGTAGCCGCTTCCGGTCAGAAGCCTGTCGCCAACGTAAACCGTATTCGTATTCCCCTCAAGGTCTGTTACCGTCCAGCTTGCCTGAGGCTCAAGAAGGCCATACTCCTCAAGCTTCTCATCTGAAAGATTGGGACCCAGCTTTCTCTTTGAAAGCGTATTCGAGGTCACGTTTTTCAGCACGGCAAACAGCTCCGGATCAAAGGGGATGCTATCGTATCCCTTGATATAAAAGTATCCCTCTCCGTCATTCTCAAAGGTGAATCCGCCATACTCGTTATTTACGGTGATGGAGGCTATCTCCGATCTGTCCAGATAGCCAAACATAGAAAAACGGTTATTGGTCAGCTCCTCGCCGGGCTCTGTTTCAAGCACCTCTCCCTCATCCTCGGGAACGGCTGTCATGGGGCGGATCACTGCCATATATACTGCAAAGGACAGAACCAGAAGAGCTGCAAATACGATTATCAGTATTCCCTGCCTTCTCATAAGTTCTTTCTCCTTATATACACGACCGCTCCGCAAACAGAGATAACCACGGGAAGCGCCTCGGTGAGCACCACGGTCCATGCATTTGCATCTGCCGTTGTGATAACAAGCTCTGACTTATCAAGCACCTTATACTCTATATCTGCAAGCACTCTTTCTCTGCCTGTTATGCGGATCGCATTATAAATTATATCGCTGTTTGCATAACTCTTTGAGCGGAGCCAGTCTCCGTTTGCATAGTTTGCGCTGCCGCAAACGATCACATCGGAATAATACTCCTCGTTATCTACTATCCTGCTCTCTCTGGTTATGGTCATAAGCGGAGCTCCGCCTGCAGCAGTCTCCTCTCCGTTCTTTACTGCTACTGCAGAATCGTGGGAGAGAAGAATGGGAGAAACGGTCTTATTGCCCTCAAGAGATGAGTCCAGATCATAGAGTATCTCAAGGGGGCAGGTGTTTCTGAGGATCGTTCTGGGCACGGTATCAAGATTTGCTATATCAAGATAGAGAGATGCTCCCATAGAATCCTCATCATAGGATGCAACGATGGACTTTCCGTCCACGGAAATGCTGTTCTCGCTATCCTTGATATACGTATCGGGGGTAAACGCGATTCCCCACTCTAAAAGAAACTCGGAAATATTTGTCAGGTTACCTGCATTCTCCGGGCTCGTGAACACCATAAGACATCCGTAATCATCAAGGAAGCGGTCAAGCTTTTCTATCTCGTTTGCCCCCTCTGCCTCAATGCCTGCAAAGTCATAAACGGGGTCGTTTATGACAACGATCCTTGTGTCATCTGAAAAATCTTCCTTTGAAAGATCTATGGTCTCCACGTCAAAGCCTGCATCGTCAAACAAGCTCATAAGAGGCTCTGCCTTATCTCCGACAGACTCTCCGTGTGCCGTTGTAAATGCAACGGTGGGCATATCTGTTGCTGTCATGGAAAGGATAGCTGATACAAACTTATATTCGCCCTGGTATGCCCAGATGCTTCCGTCATCATTATTTACAAAGAACGCCTCTATATTGAAAAGCCTGAACTCCTCACCGCAGGTGACGAGCACACTGGTGGCATAGATATCCTGTGCCGCCGTTGTATAGTAGGTCTTGAAAAATGCAGGGTCCTTTACTATATCGATGCACTCAACGCTGATATAATCATAGTCCTTTTCCATTTCCAGAGCGGTCTGGTAAACGTAATAAAGATAGGGGCTCGTTGATGCGATCTTGTCGGAATCAACGGTGAAATACACGTTGACCTCCTTATCCGTATCCTCCTCAACGGCGCTGAGAAGTGCCTTTGCCTCATCGCTGAGAGAAAAGACCTGTCCCTTTGTCATATCTATATACCAGAGGTTATGCTCTGCAAGGGCATACACCGCTGTGTTCAGCACTACCATAAGTGCAACGAACATAGCTGTTATCAACGCCTGATATACAACAAACTTTTTCTGCTTTGAATTATTTACATACTTTTTTCTCACTGTGCCGTCCTCCCCTCATGCAAGTCTGCGTTTCTCATAAACACGCACGGTGAGAAACAGAAATACGACGCAAATGGAAATATAATAGACTGCGCTGGCTATATCAAAAATGCCGTAGGTGAAGTTCTGATATCTGGAATAAATAGATATCCAGTCCAGCACGGCACGCAGGGCCTGGCTGTCTATAAGTCCATTGATAACGGCTATCACAACAAGGCCGCAGAGGATTCCTATGGTGCCGAGGGCTGCTGTGAACAGATTCTCGGTGAGAGAGGAAACAAAGATTCCAATGGCGATAAAGCACATTCCCACAAGGATGATGCCTATGGCACAGCCTATGATCTTTGCCCAGTTGGGCTCTGTTGCATATTTGCTGTAGGGAATGAGATAAAGGCCGGTTACGAGAACGGTGCCTAAAAACATTGTGAATGCTGCCAGAAACTTGGCCATTACCACAGAGGCAAGGCTGACCGGTGCTGTTAGGATAAGTTGCTCAGTTTTGCTCCTCTTCTCCTCAGCAAATGACCTCATTGTGAGGAGGGGGATAATTACGATGTAGGCATACATCAGAAACTGAAAATAGGAGGAAACGTCTGCCGTTTGCATCTGCAGAGTGCAGAACGCAAACAAAAAGCCGGAGGCACAAAGAAAGACTGCGGCAAAGATATATCCCGTGGGGGATGTGAAATATGAGCGCATCTCACGCTTATAGATCGCAAGCATTATCTTCTTCCTCCTCTTCTTCTGGATTTCTTTTCACCGATTCCCGCATCGGTGAGCTTTATGAACACGTCCTCAAGAGAAACTCCCTCGGGAGCAAGGGCAATTATAGGCCACTGCTTTTCTGCCA
>JAFQNM010000042.1 GCA_017395885.1 Clostridia bacterium
AGACAGTTTGGTCGGTGCTTTTTGCAATCGCTGCGGCTATAGTTCTCATTGCAAATGCAATTGAGAAGATAGTTAAGGTGGCAAAGGCGGCAAGGGCTCCGGGCGACAGGCAGGATGAGAGGCTCGCCGAGCTTGAAAAGTGGAAGGACAAGGTTGAGCGAAGGCTCTCCAACGACGACGACCGTCTCCTCGATATTGAGAAGGGCGACAGAGCTACACAGAGAGCTCTGCTCGCTCTCCTCGACCACGGCATTGACGGTAACAACATAAAGCAGATGCAGGATGCCAAGGAGGAGCTGCAGAATCATTTGATCAACAGATAGGAGGATGCTATGAAGGAGCTTATAAAAAATCTTGCCGATCTTATTAAGGTAAAGACCATAGTGACGTTTCTTGTTCTGGCAGTTTTTGCCGTTCTTGCGCTGAAGGGTCAGATCAATCCCGATAACGTTCAGATCATCGTTGTTATGGTGGTTTCTTTCTATTTCGGCACTCAGCATGAAAAAAAGGAGGGATAACCATGGAAGTTGTCAAGAATCTTGTTACACCCGATAAATATCACATCAAGTGTCCCTACAATATGGAGGCCGAGGGATACTGTGTACATAATACGGCAAACGATGCTTCGGCAAGAAACGAGGTCGCTTATATGATAAGAAACGATCTTCAGACCTCATATCATTATGCAATTGATGACAAGGAGGTCGTTCAGGGCATTTCTGAGGACCGCAACGGATGGCACGCAGGTGACGGTGCAAACGGAAGGGGCAACAGAAAATATATCGGTATTGAGATCTGCTATTCCCTTTCGGGCGGCGATAGATTTATTGCCGCTGAAAAGAGAGCCGCAAAATTCATTGCCGAGGGACTCAAAGCCAAGGGATGGGGCATTGATTGCGTGAAAAAGCATCAGGACTTTGACAAAAAATACTGTCCCCATCGCACACTTGATATGGGTTGGCAGCGTTTTCTCAGCATGATAAAGGCTGAGATGTATATACCCGGAGAGCTTTCAGGCGCAGATATTCCTCGCGGTACCGATGATCTCGTTCTTTATTTCAAGGGGCTTTCGAGAAACGGAAGGACAGGCACAAATCAGTGGGGATATGAGGTAGCCATTGACAAAAACGGAGTGGTGCTTGAAGATCCTCACTATTCGGGCAACACAAAGATTCCCGATGGAGGCAAGGTGCTCTCAGGTCACGGCAAGGCAGGGGCGTGGATCAAGGCGAACATCAAGAAGGGGTATCACGTTTGGTTTGATGTATCCGCTCACATTACAAAAGGAATCCACCGCTCGGTTTCACATTTTAACGGTATCCGCGGCGCCGACGAGCTCGTGATCTACAACAAAGGCTCTGCCTCCAACACAAATATGTGGGGCTGGGAGGTGGCCGTTAACGCCAAGGGCCACGTTACAAAGAAGCGTTACGGCGGAAAAACACCTATACCCGATGGCGGCTTCGTTCTCTCCGGTCACGGAGAGGCAGCAAGCTGGATCAATAAGAATGTCAAAGTCGGGGATACGGTGAAGCTTGTGGGTAACGTGATAAGAATAACATAAATCATTCTTTCAAATTCCGGTTTATCGGGGAGGGGAGAACGGTCGCTTTTTTGACTTGAATTTACAATGTAAGTGCAACAGAATAAAAAAGGAGTGACACAAAGGAAAAATCCTGTATAATGGTGTTTGCGGACAACCTAAACAGGAGGAGACCAAATGTGTC
>JAFQNM010000043.1 GCA_017395885.1 Clostridia bacterium
CCCTTTACAACAATGGAGAGAGTTCCGTCCTCAGAGCGGTCTACATGAACGTAGTCTCTGAGAGGTCTCCAGAGGCGGAGATACTCAACGTAGTCATCCTTTATAAAACGAATGGCACGAAGATACTCCAGCTCATCTGCAAAGAACTTAAGATTGCAAAGATGATCTATCTGATAGTTGATCTCCTCAACCATTTCCTCGGTAAAAACGATGTCACTGTTTCTGCATTTGAAATAATACTCACCGCAAAGATCAGTATGCTTGTGGAAAATGACCTGGTTCATATTGAACTTATAAAGGTCAGTATCAAGCAGAGAAATAATAATGGGATCCAGCTTCATAATATAAAGTCCTTTCACCGTGTCGTAATTTGTGTATACTTATTTAAGTATATCATATGATCTCACGAATTTCAACATATTTTTTGACAATTAAATTTTCCTTTCTACTTTTTGCTTTAGCCTTGACACCTTCCTTCAGATAAGCTAAGATAAAGTCAGTAATATTTCAGGAGAAGGCTATGTACAAGTATTTTGACCTTAATAATCTACCCATCCTTTCCAAGGGTCGCCGTACCCTTCAGGTTTCAAGCTACGACAGACAGTATGAAAACAAGGACTGGGGCAACTATCTTTACGACATCGGAGAGAACACCTCCGTTATTTTTGACGACCCCGGCTGCGGCTGTATAAAAAGCATCTGGATGGCAGTTCCCTCAAAGGAAGCGTATCTTGATTTTTATTTCGACGGCGAGACTTCTCCACGCTATACCACTTCCCTTTTCGGGCTCTTTAACGGAGAATGCCCTGAGCTTTCCGGCATAGGCAATACCTTCGAGGAGAGAGGACATTGGGAGGAGGCAGACTGCCGTTGCGGCAACTGCTTTATCCAGATCCCCTACGAAAACGGCCTCAAGATCGTTGTTCGCGGAGAGGAAAAGGAACAGTGCTATTATCATATTATGTATGAAAGCTATCCTGACGGCATCCTCCCCATGGAAGGCTCAAGGGAGACCTTTGAGGCTGCCTTTTCTGCAGCTCCCGTATCAAAGGCAGAGCTGAAAAAGTACTCACTTATAAAGAATTATAACGATATAATGACCGTTGAGGGCAGCGGTGTTATCCGTGAAATGACCCTCAGAGTTAAGGAAGGAACAGACCTTTCAAAGGTTATTTTCTATATTTGCTGGGACCATTCGAGAGCCCCTCAGGTATCCTGCCCCGTTTCTCACCTTTTCGCACAGCCCGTGAGATGGGAGGATATAAACTCCTACGTCCTCACCTCAAAGCGTGAAAACGGCTACGTTACAACGTCTCTCTACCTGCCCATGCCATTCTTTGATAAGATGTATCTTGGTATGATAAAGCTTGTTGAGGAACAGATAGATATAGAATTCGGCGTTGTTATCGGCGAGAATAACTACGACATTGAAAACACAGGTCACTTCTATGCTGACTATAAGGAAGGCCCCACAGCCCTCTTTGAGGACTGGAATATCGGCACCTTTAAGGGCCGCGGACACATAATCGGCCTGTCACAAAGCTGTGTTGGCGGCGTTGGCGGCTCCTACTGCGAGGGAAACGAGCACTTCTACATAAACGGCGAGAGAAGCCCCAGCATTAACGGCACGGGAACCGAGGACATATATCTCGGCTGCTACTGGCCCAATAAGAAGTTTGATTCTCCCTGTGCAGGCTGTATCAACGACGTTTATCTCGAATCAAACTCCGACCTCAGGCATTCTATAGACTATCCCATAATGTATTATAGATATTATCTGGATATGCCCATCGCCTTTGATGCAGGAATCCGTCTTGACGTTCAGCACGGTGCCGTTTGCCAGAACTTCTCCGAATATAAGACCACCTGCTTCTCCTACAGACAGGCAGATCCTTTGTACTGGCAGACAGACTATATTATGCTTTCCAGCGAGGCTTCACGTAATATGCATGAATATAAGACAGACGGTAAGCTTTACTGTCTTGTAGGAATGCTTGAAAGTAACATGAAGCCCGAAATGATCTACGGCGTAGGTTATAAAACGGAAAACGGAAAGGTCAGCTTCAAGGCAGCGGTATTTCCTGACAACGAAGGTGTCATTCTCAGAAGGCTTTACGACCAATCCGTCTCCAACGGCAATGCCGAGGTATACGTTGACGGGCAGCTCGTTGGTATCTGGCATTGCTGTAACATCAATACATACTTCCACTTTGCTGACAGCGATTTCCATATTCCCGAAAGATTTACAAAGGGCAAGAACGCTCTCAACATTGAGATCTGTACTGAGGGAACCTATACAGACTTTGATTATACTGTGCTTTCATAACAAAAGCCCCTGCCGATCGGCATAATAACAATTCCATAAAGCAAAAAGAACCCATAAACAAAGCTTTGTTTATGGGTTCTTTTACGTTACCATTCTCAGTGCCGTCAGCTTATTTGTTGGCAAGGCTATCTGCAAACTGATCCACAGCAGGTCTTATCCCATCATATTTCAACGGCAAAAAGCCCAGCTTTCTGATCTTGTTCAGCGAGATGGTTTTGTTGTTTTTGCATTTTTCGTTTATTACCGAGGTTGGTACGATATAAAACTCCCAGTTGTTCAGATTCAAGGGGTATGAATCTTCTCTGGTCTCACCCGTGTTGAGGCAAAATATATATAGATCGTTCTGTCTGCAGAACTCCGTATTTCCGGACACCTGAGGATCATATGATCCATTGGCCTTGGTAATACCGAAGTTCCTTTTGTAAGAAACCTTTCCCTCTTTGTTAAAGGAGTGATAATACGATGTCTCTTTTACCTCGATCCTTACGTTTCTGTATGTAGTATCCCACAACGTCCAGTACTGATCGTTCTGAGACTCCTCGATACCAAGCGCCCTTGCTATTATAAATTCGGCAATACGGCCCTGAATATCATATATATTTGAGTAATGAAATCTCCAAAAATCCAGAAAGCTGAAGTCAAGCTCTTGTCCGTTAAATTCAAATTTTTCGTCACCCTTCATCACGTATCCTCTTCGTAAGTCAGTATTAAAGCTCAAGCTTCAGGTCGCCGTTTCTGATAAGGCCCAGCTTTCTCATTATTTCGCTGAAAATCAAGGTAAGAACAGCAGGCAGAATAATGCACACGAGAACAAGACCTATCCAGAAAAGAGCCCCCTTCTCTGCCGTTGCAGTTATTGCACCGAGAGGACCCACAAGGCCGCAAGTGCCCATTCCCGCAGAGACGCCTGCACACTCCAGCCTAAAGACCATTGTGGCAAGAGGGCCGGTTATAAGGGAGGAAAGAATTGAAGGTATCCAGATAATGGGCCTCTTGATTATATTACCCATCTGAAGCATAGACGTGCCAAGACCCTGAGCAATAAGTCCTCCAAAGCGGTTTTCCCTAAAGCTCATAACAGCAAAGCCTACCATTTGTGCACAGCAGCCTGCCAGAGCCGCACCTCCGGCAATGCCTGAAATGCCTATCATTGAGCAAATGGCCGCCGATGATATGGGGAGAGTGAGAATACTGCCGACCACTGCAGAAATTATCATACCCATAATAAACGGATGCAGAACGGTAGCAGTATTGATAAATACACCGAGATAATACATAACGTATGCAACACCGGGGCAAACAAGCTTTGCAACGGCAAAGCCCGAAAGAAGCGTAACAGCCGGGGTAAGGATAATATCCACCTTGGTGCTTCCTGCCTCAAGCTTGCCGAGCTCACAAGCAATGATAACGGCAATAAAGGCCCCGGCAGGGCCGGCAGTTACAGGCGTTGCCAGAGAAGAAACGTCAGTTCCTATCATATATCCGGCAGCTCCAACCGCCGCACATGAATAAAGCACCAGAGGAGTCGCCTTCAGAGCTGCAGCAACCGCAATTCCGATAGCGGCACCGCAAACGTAACCGTTCATGGCAAAGGAAGCAAGCTCTGTCAAAAAGCCAAAGCCCAGCCAATCGCCAACGGTTTTAAATATAGTGCCTATAAGAAGTGAAGCAAAAAGTCCCTGAGCCATAGAGCCCATAGCAGTTACAAAATAAGTTTTCAGAGAAAGATCAATGTTTTTCTTTTCAAGAAAAGCCTTCACAGCTTTCATAATAGACCTCTTTTCTCAAATACAAAAAGGATGAACACTTGTTGAAAGCATTTTAACACACATATATGATAAATTCAATATATTTTGTAGAATCATTGCCACAGATATTTTGTATGCTCTAAACTATTTATGTCTTTATCTCTCACGATAAGACCTCCTTATTATTTTAGTTGTGTGGTCGGCAAACCACTTCTATTTTAACAAGGAGTTTTTTGTCTACTTTCCCCCTCGCTGGAAGCTGATTTTTCCACCTGCATAGCAGGTGGTTTTCTGCGGTGAGCAACAAGAAAAACTCCCGGAGGTATATACCTTCGGGAGTTCTGTGGTGCCGTTGGCTCGCGGATTTTGTCTTTCTCCGATAGCATGTATATTCCGGTGGTACCACCGGCCAAACGGTTGTAGCAGAATTTGTATGTACAAGGGGATGTAGAAAAAGTGTATGTAGGCTGACAGGTACGAATGTACGGAAAACGTAATGGCAAAAGTTGTTGATGAGCTTTATGAACGATGGTATGAGTGATGAAATGATTGATGGATTTTTTCATCTTTCCTTTACATCCCAACGCGCTAGCATATCCCTCCGTGTTGTCTCTGCTTCAAAGCCGTAGGAGGCAACGTACTCAATATCATCAATAAAAACAGAAAAGGTGGTCTTGAAGACCACCTTGATTTTTGTGTTATTGATTTCGATGCGATCTATATACTGATGAAGAAGTATCTTTGTCTGATCAATATTATCGGGATTCTTCATACATTCCCTCAGCTTTTCGATTCTCTGCACTACTTCCTCTCTTGTGATTCTGACACCACCGGTCTTGCCTTCGTCGTCGCTTATCATTTTTTCGTATCTCTCTATCTGCTCTTCAATGTCCTTCAGCTTTTTCGAGAGAATACTTGAAAATCCGTGCTCGGCTATTGCGTCCACAAGATTGTTACGGGCTGTCTTTAGACCTGCAATGGAATAATGGGCGGCCTTTATCTCTTCTCTGTCTGCGTCCATCTCTACACGAAGCTTTCGGTTAAGCTCATCTGTAATTATATCAATATTCTCCGGATCAAAGAAATGCTCACAGAGTGCGTTTATGACGAAGCTTTCAAGAGGCTCAGCGCGTATCTCGCGGGATTTACAATCTAAACGGGTAGCCTGCTTATTACAGCGATAGGTTGTATAGTTGTGTGAATCACGAATTCTGTAATTGCCATGCATTTTGCCTCCGCACTCACCACAGTATAAAAGACCACTGAGAAGATATTTGTGTCTGGCGTTCGTGCTGGTTTTCGCCATATATTTGCGAGCAGCATTCGCCTTTTCCCAAAGCTCTTTGCTTACTATGGCAGGCACGCCGTCTTCTATGATGATCTGCTCTTCCTCAGGCTTGTATTTATGATTGTTACGGGTATTCTTTGATGTGCGCTTAGCCCTACGATTGAAAATATAGGTTCCTTTATAACGCGGATTCTTCAAAATCTCATAAAGACTATTCTTGCCGAAGGGCTTTCCTGTCTTTGTTTTATACCCGCACCGGTTCAGCTCGTGGATTATATCGTTATAGCTATAACCCTCTGATGCCATGGTGAAGATCTTTCGAACTATGACGGCCTCTGCCTCGTCTATTTCATAATGTTTATCGACGATTTTATATCCGAGTGGCGCATTTCCGCCATTAAATTGCATTTTATACGCATTTTCGCGCAGGCCCTTCATGACTTCAAGTCCCAATGACGATAGGTAATCGTTTGGACGAGATGTACGGTGTTAACCCAACATTCGTTTCCTCTCGATTTTCCCCCGTCTCACGCCGGGCGTGCACCTTTCAGCGCACCCGGCGTTCCATCAAATTGATTTAC
>JAFQNM010000044.1 GCA_017395885.1 Clostridia bacterium
CCACGGTTTCGGTCAGGTGGAGCTGAAAGGCCGCATATCCGCCTCTGAGTGCGATCAGCTCAGCACTTTGCTCAGCCTCGGGATAATTATGGATATCGGGATAAGTCCAGATATGAGAAGGTAATACAGAATATTTCATAGGCTCTCCAAAAATAATATCTGGCTTTAGGATACCACACAGGCTGCCACTTTTCAAGAGTCGACAAAAAACTTTTGCCGGGCCTCATATTCCTCTCTCTCTCCCTCCAGCAACGAGCTGACAAGAGAAAAATTGATGTTTGATAGCTTTTTCTGCTCCCTCACTCTCTCCTCAAGCGCTTGCCTTGAAAAGTCGGCTCTCGCAGTACAGGCAGCACGGTACAGCTCCTCTCCCGTGAAGCGACCGGCCGAGATCACCCCTCCCGAAGACAGGGGAGAAAGACAGCTCTCCACCTTTCTGTCATAGGGAAGAGCAACCGTGGGAATGCCTGCAATAGCGGCTGTCAGCAAAAAATGCAGCCTCATTCCAACGGCGAAGGCTGCCTTCTCCAAAAGGCAGAAAAGACTATCCTCATTGCAAACGGGAACCACGGTGCCTCCCGTTTTTTCTGCCATTTCAAGGCAAAGCTCAAGATCAAAGCTTTCCTGCATAGGCACGAAAACCGGGAGAAGCCCCTCATCCTTGCAGGAAAATATAAAATCGCATAGAGCAGCGGTATCAGGCCTTTTTTTGTTGGCAAGCGGCCTCAGCGACATAGCAAAAAACGGTCTCCCCGACGAAGCAAAGGATGGTATGCCGACACGTTCTCTGGAAAAGCTGTGTGAGAATATGGGGTCCGCCGTCTGCACGATCCTGACCCGCCCCTCGGTGAGTGAGCCTGCAAGAGAATATGAATCTGAATCGCGAACGGAAATAAGATGGCAGGCGCACAGAGCTTTTTTGCACGCTTTTGTGTTTTTCACGGGGCCGATGCCGTTGGCAAGCAGGAGCACCTTGCAGCCAAGAAGCCTTGCAAGCCTTATGAGAGTGCAATAATATGCAAGGCTCTTTGAGCTGGTCGTATCCTGCAAAAGGCTGCCGCCTCCGCTGATGAAAAGCTGCGACCTGCAAAGGGATGAGATAATGGCAACAGGGTCTGCTCTGGAAACGGCAACGGCACATACACCCTCTGCCTCAGGAAGCTCGGCACCCCTTTCGCAAAGAACGAACACACGAGTGCCGGGCAGCTCTCTTCCTATGCCCCTTAGTATGGAGCGCAAAACCGCCTCATCACCAAGATTCCCAAAGCCATAGTAGCCGCTGACCGTGACGGTATGATTGATTTTCATAGGCAACTCCTTTCGTTCCTATTATTCCCACCGGTAAGGCCGTATAATCACAAAAACATATTGCCAAACGGAAAAAGGGGTGGTACAATCAAATAACAGGGAAGGAGGGCTTTAGGTGAAGGATATATTCTTGCTTTCAGATATGAAGGAGGCTCTCGGCAGGCTGCCGATCGAAGCGGAGCTGCACGAGCTTTGCGATTCCACAAACAGAATAGCAAAAGAAAGGCTCGTTTCCGGCTGCAAGGAATGGCACACGGTCATTGCCCTCGGACAAAGCGCAGGTCAGGGCAGGCTTGGCAGAAGCTTTTTCTCTCCAACAGACAGCGGTCTCTATATGAGCTGTGTTCTCTACCCTCCCGCCGAAAAGGCAATGCTCCTTACCGGAATGGCCGCAGTTGCACTGTGCGAGGCCCTTGAGGAGACCTTCGGCCTTTCACCCTCGGTTAAGTGGGTGAACGATATTTATCTGAACTCTAAAAAGGTTTGCGGCATTCTTGCAAAGGGTGTCTTTGAAAAAGGTAAGCATGCAGTTATTCTCGGCATAGGGATCAACGTGTATCCGCCAAGCGGAGGCTTCCCCAGGGAAATAGACAGTATTGCAGGCGCTCTTTTCACCGAAATGGAGAAAAAGAAAAAGGCCCGCCTTGCTGCGGCGGTGCTGAAAAAGCTTTATGAAAGATACTCCTCCCTCGGTGAGGATGATGCCCCCGAGCAATACAGAAAAAGATGCTTCACCATAGGGCAGGAGGTAAACGTCATCCCCATCGGCACTAACCTGCCCCCAAGACCTGCAAAGGCCATCTGCATCGATGACCGCTTTTTCCTTGAGGTCGAATACGAAAACGGACAAAGAGAGCTCCTCTCCTCAGGAGAGGTCAGCGTAAAAGTCCCTCACTGATGATATCGTTAAATTCCGGTTTTACGGGGAGATATGTAGGAGGCCTTTTTGTAAAAAGGCCCCTACGACCCCCGAAAAACTTCAAAAAGGGGATAATAATTCGGCTTGTCGGTAAGGGGTGGTCACTCCTTTGAACAAAGGCCCCGTGAGGGGCTTTTGCTGGTTTATATAAAGGGAGTATGCTCCCTTTATATAAACCTGTTTAAAGTTTTTTGCGGAGCTTTTTTTCAAAAAAGCGACTATCCATCTTTCCCCGTTAAACCGGAATTTATTTAAGGTACAAAAAAAGCTTGCAAATGCCCAAAAGGCATTTGCAAGCTTTTTCTTATTTATTTTTACTGATAATATCCTTATAATCTGCTGCTGCGAAGATGCCGCAAATGAGCACCACAAGAGCACAGATGATTGTCATGGGAGAGAGAACGCTCAGGTCACGGAGGATAACTACCGTGAAGAGTATTGCCCATGCGGTATACGTTACGTTCAGCGCCATTGCCTTGGATGCGCCGATTTTTGCGATAGCCTTATAATAGAACAGATAAGAAACTGTTGCAAAGAGAGCTGCGACCGCAATCACAATAAGAAGCTTCACTGAGGATGCTGTAAACAGGCCTGCGGTGAACTTCCAACCGCCGATAACGGGGAGGATAACTGCACCGTATGTAAGCGCAGAGGTTGTCTGACGGATCTGGAGCGCATACTCATCAGTTACCTCAGGGTCCTTCAGGCACTTTGCAAGAACGACTGCCTCAATGCCCCAGCCGAATGCACACATAAGCGCACCGAGAATTCCGAGGCCAAAGTTCTCTATTGCAAGATCGGGAGAATAAGAAAGTCCATACACACCGAGAAGTGTGATGAGAAGGAACACCCACTGGTGCCACTTCATCTTCTCCTTGAGGAAGATATGTGCAAGAACGCTTCCGATGGCGGGGAAGATCGCACTTGCAACGGCACCGATGGAGGCGCCCATATAGTTAACTGCAAGAACGTATCCCGTCATACCAACGGGGCCGCCGATAACTGCGGCAATAACTACCCATTTGCCGCTTTTTGTCATAAATGCCTTCCACACGTTTTTCAGGTTTCCTCTCACTGCGTTATAGATGCAGGACCAGATCGCTGAGCAAGCATCGTGAAGGAAGGTGCTGACGAAGGGAGCAAGGAATATTGCCTGCTCTGTGGAGATAAACGGAGTCATACCAAGGGCGATTCCGAGAACCACCGTTTCTATAGCCCAGGTGATACCTGCGATAATACCTGCGATCATTAGTTATTTTCCCCCTTAGCTTCAAGCTTTTCAAATGCAGCTATGTTGTTCTTCATTCTTTCATATCTTTCAACGGCCCAGTCCTCCATAGGCTGACCGTCATAGGGCACACGTGTCTTTGCCCAAAGTGTCCAGAGATAATCTACGTAGATCTTGGAGGCAAGAAAATGCTTGCGGTCCTCAAGAGTGGGAACTCTGCCAAGGTACTCGGAAAGGAGAAGGCTATCGCTCTCACCGTCAAAGGATGCCTCGATGGAAACGTCGGCAACGTCCCACATTCCGTCGTTCATGCCTGCATATTCCCAGTCGATAAGATACATTCTGCCATCGCCCTCTACCCAGTTCTCGCAAAGGGGATCGTTATGGCAAGGAACCTTGGGAGCATTGATAAGTCTGTCTATCTCAGCCTTTATCTCCATTACTCTTGCCTTTTTCTCACCGTAGTCCTCAAACATGGGCACGTTATTATCGAATATGATCTTCTCATAGCCTGCCGCCATATCAAAGACCTCAAAGGGAACGCCCGTATCAACGCCGCAGGAATGGATCCTCTTATAGATATCTGCTATCTGGCGGATATGACGGGGCTCGCAGAGCTTCTCTGCAGACATGGTCTCTGCATTTGCGATATACTCTGTTACCTTGGAGCCGTCGCTGCCGAAATATACGAGCCTTGCATCTATGCCAAGGTCGCAGGCAAGCTTTGTGCTGACCATTTCATCGCTACGAACGATAAGCTCCTCTGTTCCCTCACCGGGAATACGGACAACGAACTCTCGTCCGTCCTCCAAAGTTACGTGATAGGTATGGTTGGTGAGCCCCCCCATTCTTTCGATCTTGCTGTAGGAGTCAACGCCAAGGGTGGTAGAAAGCAGATCCTTCACCGACGAAAGATCTTTTTCAATAATTTCTCTCATTTTGTCAGTCCTCCTCTAAATTTTTTGTTTCATATGTGTAGCGGTATTTTTTGCCGCAAACGGTAAAGGTCATACCGGCCGCAGCATTATCACCGTTCTTATATGCAGTTACGTTTACTATATCGGCCTCTCTGCAGGAAAGCTTCTCTGCTACGCCCTTGAGAATGGCACTTCTCGTATCGGAGATATAGCTTTCATCAAAGGTGCGAAGCTCATCAAGGGTATCAAACTCAAAAATAAAGCTTTCGGGATATTTGCGTATCTTCATCTTCAGCTCATCAAGGTGCTCCATATATATGGACTCCCACAGGAGATCTGCCGTTTCCGGCTTATCATATATCTCACTGAGTATTGCAAGAAATCTCTCGGAAAACTCTCTGTCCCAGAAGGTGTGGCCGAGCATATACCATGCATCGGCTCCTCCTACGGTAACGCTGTTTATATATCCCTCAGCATCCTCTGTCATACACCATTCCTTGGTATCTCCCTCTGCATAAACTGCGGCATAATATGCCCCGTCTACCTCGCTCTCAAAGGGGTTTTCTGTGAAATAGTTATCTGACGAGCAGATATAGGTGTTTCTGATATAGTCTCTTGCAACGTTTATGCTGGAATTGTTATTTCTCGTCAGATAATCGTTATTCTCAACGATGATAACACCGTATTTTTCACGAAGGTACATAAAATGCTCCTTCATATAGCCGCAAACAACGATGATCTCATCAATGCCTGCCGCTCTCAGCTGCTTTATCTGACGCTCGATAAGTACCTCCCCTTTGACCTCGATAAGGGCCTTTGGTCTCTCATAAGAGATGGGGGCAAATCTGCTGGCGGTGCCTGCCGCCATTATAATTGCATTATCTACCTTATAGCTCATAAGCTTTCCTTCCTTAAGGCATTTCGTGTTCTTGGAGAACTACCTCATCATAGCAGAACTCCCAGTCTTCACGGTCCCAGATATTATTTGTAATTGCCGCCCAGCGGGATGCAATAAAGGTATTGCCGTTGTTTTTCTTGATCTGGTGGATATGAGAAAGCATTACGTACTGGTCGTGTGCAGTTTTCTCATCGGAGTTGATGGGCTTTCCCGTAAAGGGGTTGACGGGATTTTCAACTGCGCCGTCTGTTGCAAGAGTGGGCACGTCTGCATTGGTCATAAACTCATCGGAGATCTCAAAGCCCTCGCTGCCGAAGTCCTTTACCATGAGAAGGGGGAAATAGTTGCTGATATCCTCCCTTGTGCCGTCTCCCATATCGTATACAAGCTCCTCAGACTGGTAGAGGTAGTATCCGTGGTCGGCAACGAGAATGATCTTTGTGTTATCGTAAACACCGTTATCTCTCAGATAGTCGAACCAGTTGCCAAGCTCTACAAGGGTAGCTGCATTTGTTTGATAGTGGAGAAGCTGCTTCTCTGTTTTAACCTCGATAGACTTTCCGTCCAGAGTAAATCTGTCGGGAACGGTCTTTTCATACTCCGTGTTATCAACCTTCTCAGCGGGAACAAACTCAGGCTCCTGCATCATTACAGGCTCGTGAGGAGTATCGTTATAGAGGAACAGGAAGTTATCGCTGTCTCCGTCTGTGACCTCGGCCATTGTGCCAAGATTACGGAGCACCTCAAAGCCCTCCATAAAGTTATTGTCATAGCCCTCGGAGGTGGTCATGCTCGTGGTCTTATAGCCTGCATATGCACCTGAATATGCCTGATAGTAGTTGCCTCCGTCATAAACGGCATACTGGCAGAAAAGAGGCAGCGACTTCATAAGGGAGAAGCAGAAGAAATTGCGGTAGTTATTATCTATATACGCCTGCTTCATATCACTGTTTCCAAACTCACCCTCGGTGATATAGGTGTTGATGCCGGGATATTCATCGTATATGGAGAGGTCGGGAATGCTCTTGTAGTTTGCATAGGGTGCATCGCAAACGGTAACGTTATAGCCTGCCTCTGAGAATATAACGGGCATTACCTTAAGGGATTCGTTATGCTTATCAGCAATAGATTCCTCATCTCTCTTATTGAGCTCAACCGGGGTATACTCATAGCCTCCCATAAGAGCGGGAGCACCCATGTTTGTGTGTCCGCCGTAGGAGATGGTGTTATTATAGAAGGTAAATCCGTCAAACTTTTCCTCAAGCCCCTCGACCTCGTTGAATATATAGGGAACGTATTCTCCCATTGCACGGTCAAGAAGGATAACCACAACGTTGTTTCCCTCCCGGCTCAGCTCAAAGTGGGGACGTGTATTCTTCTGCTCAACGGTGATGGACTCGATAGATGCATTAACGGTGAAGATGTTTATGCCGGACATTATCACAACGGCAAGAACACCTGTGAAGAGCACGGCCTTAACTGCGCTTGCCCACTTTTTGAGCACGAAATACATACCCACACCGATAGCGGCAAGAACGAGAACGTTTATTACGATCTCAAGCACGGAGAAGGAAAGGCCGGAATCAAATTTAAGCTTATTGGAGATATTACCAAGCTTTGTTCCGAAGAACATATAGTTGACGATTGCACCGCCGCAGCAGAGCCACATTATTCTCTCGAAAACTACCTTGCCCGAATCGCTTGCAAGCCAGTAGAAAACGTTGAACCAAATAAGGAAGAAGCCTGCAGAAAGGGCAACTGAGCTGACCATAAACCAGATGGGATGGTGGAAATAGGTAACGTCCACATACTCCTGAGGAGATGCTGCAATGAAGTTTGAGGGAATGAGAAGGCCTATGAAAACTGCAAGGAACAGAGCCGCAACGGTAAAGCACTTGCGGTCAGGTGCTACAGTTATAGGCTTGAATCTGAGCTTTATCTTCTTCGATACAAGTCTGAACACCATGGGCAGCTGGAGAAGAACGCCTGCTGCGATCATGCATATTCTGAGAAGGAGCTTGCTTTCGGCACCTACGAAGAAAAGGCCTGCAAGGAGAAGGATACCTGCACCGGAAGCGAGAATGGCAATTCCCTTTTTGGGGTCCTTCAGCTTATAGAAAATGTTTTTAACAAGGGAGAAAACGTTATTCAGCGTCCAGTAGAAAACAAGACCTGCAGGAGAAGTATAGAGGAAAACAAGGAAGAACAGCGCCATTCCGTAGAGCTGGATCTTTGTTTTCAGCGGAAATCCCTTCAGGTAGAGGGCGCTGGAGATGATGTTTATAAACGTCATCAGAAAAGGAAGCAGATTTATGGAGAGTGAGCCGATAACGATAAGCCCGTCAGGCGCTCCAAGGTCTGCAATGGGGCCGAGAGAGGCTCCCGAAAGGGTGCCGAGGCCGGAAAGGAACTGGTATGCCGCCATAAAGAAGGGTATCTCCAGAAGGAGAGATACAGAGCCCTTGAGAACGTCTGTGGGCTTGTAATTATTCTGGCGGTAATAGGTCTGGAGCATCATCATACGCTCATCGCCGGAGAAGGTCTTTTTAATATGTGCAACTCCGTCCTTCAGGCGCTCCTCCGTATCTCTGGCCTGCTCCTGCATTGCATCGGCACGTCTGTAGAGAGGGAGAACCAGTATGTTCATAAGGAGGCTCAGAACTATAATGGAAACGGCAGGATTATCCACAAGGCCGTTTGTGAACTGGAAGATAACCTCAAAGACCAGCTTCAGAGGGCCTATGAGCAACGTTTCAAGTATTGAAAAAACAGACATTTTACTTGGCCTCTCCTTCCTTGGTAAGCTCATCGAGCTTGCTTACGAGATAATCAACGGTGCGCTGCGTTCCGCAGGAGAAGTGCTCCCAGGTCTCTGCCTTGACCTCTGCTCTGCCGCGGGCAAATCTGGGGTCGGATAGGCACTCGTCAATAATCTCCTTCAGGCTCTCCATATTATCGTCAGTCAGTCTCTGGCCGATACGGGGCAGTGCTCCCGTTGTCCAGAGGGGAGTTTTGAGCCACCATGCGTCATAGGGGCTCAGGTCGAAATCGGGGTCTGTATAAATAACGGGCTTGTCATATACGAGGGTGAAATCAAAGATAACTCCGGAGAAATCGGAGATGAGAATATCAGAGCGGCGGAGAACGTCAAAGTTATCCGTGTCTCTGTTCCACTCAAGCATATCGCTTTCGGGATACTGCTTCATCAGTTTGTCCATCATATCCTTCTCAGAGGTAAAGGACTGAGGATGGGGGCGGATGATAACACGGTAGCCTGTTTTCAAAAGCACGTCGATTATGCGGGAGCCGTATACGGAGAACAGGGCGCTGGGTCCCCAGGAGGGTGCAAGAAGCACGGTTCTGGGATGCTCGGGAGCAGGGCCCTCTCTCTCAAGCCTTGCGGCCATTTCATCCATATAAGGAATACCTATCTTATAAAGCTCCTTTTCGGGAAGAGAGCGAAGCTTTTCAAGATTGCGGATATCCTCTGCCTGGTACTCGCCGGAAATGAGAACGGCATCGTAATAGTCTATACCGAACATACGGTAAAGGCATATCTCGCTGGCCGCGTGGGGAATGTGAACGTAATAGTCTACTTCCTTTGAGCGCTTCCACTGATAAACGTCAAGGCCGGGAGTAGTTGAGAGGAAAACTGAGGCCTTGATAAAGTTGAGGCCTGCATACATCTTGTTTCCGCTGCCGAGGAACTTGCCCTTAACGTGCTCATAGGGGCAATCGATAGCAGGGTCATCCTCAGAGCCTGTCAGATAAACAACGTCCACACCGCGGCGGTCAAGCTCACGGCAGATGGGATCAAAAACAGACCAGTAGCGCTTGTGGTCAGAGAAAATAACGATGGGGATCTTTTCATCATTCACCTTTACCTTACCGCCGCTGAGCTTCTGGCGAAGCTTCATAATAAAAGTTCTTGCAGAGTAAATTCCTGCGCCGAGAACACCGATAAGAACGG
>JAFQNM010000004.1 GCA_017395885.1 Clostridia bacterium
AGAACTGAGGTCATCGAGGCCAAGGGCCACGTTGAAAGCGAAGAGGGTACTGTAACTACAGAGGTTACCTGCACCGAGAACGGAGAGCTTACCTATAGCTGTACCGTCTGCGGCGATGCTCTCAGAACTGAGATAATCGAGGCCAAGGGCCACACGGAGAGTGAAGAGGGTACTGTAACTACAGAGGTTACCTGCACCGAGAACGGAGAGCTTACCTATAGCTGTACCGTCTGCGGCGATGCTCTCAGAACCGGGGTCATCGAGGCCAAGGGCCATTCCCGTGATGAAAACGACGTTTGTACTGTCTGCGGTGCTCTTTTCTGGGAGGAGCTTGAATACGAAGTGTCAGGCGATTCTGTTAAAATAAAGCGCTGCTGGGAAAACGGTGCAAAGCTCAGCCTTCCCAAATATATTGCAGGCCTCCCCGTAACAGGGGTGGGAGAGGGCGCCTTTTCTGCCTGCACCGGGCTTTATACTGTATATTTCGACGGCACAGAGGCCGAGTGGAGCAATATCACCGTGGAAGGTGGCAACAGTCCCCTTTTTTTGGCAGAAATGGTGTTTGAATTAGAGCTTAGCTCAGAGAGCGGCATCACTGTCAGTACAAATACTGCCACGGTACCCAAGGACGCAGTTCTTTCGGTAAATACCGTGGAAAACGGAAATATTGCGATCAGCCCTATCCCCGGCTACGATATTGAGAATGCAATTGTATATGATATAAGCCTGCTTCTGAACGGAGTGAAAATCCAGCCGGACGGAGCTATTACCGTTTGTATCCCTGTTTCCGAGGGTGTGAACGGCAATAGGTACACGGTGTTCTTCGTTGATGATGAGGGCAATGCCACTCCCCACAGGACCGGGGTGGAGAACGGATGCTTTGTGTTTGAAACGGACCATTTCAGCTACTATGCCGTTATTGAGAGGAGCCTTGACTTTGACGGAAGGATAGGAGACCTGGATAACGACGGCGACGTTAATTCCGTAGATTCCAATCTTATGAAAAGATATCTGGCGGGAGTTTATGAGATACTTATCCCCGAAAGCGCCGATATTAACGGAGACAAAGACACAAACTCCATCGATTCAAATCTTATCAGAAGATATCTGGCCGGAGTATATGAAATATAAGCCGGGCGCAGAAGCCCACTTGGCTTGAAACAGGTAAATGCTTTTCCGAAAAGCAAAAAAATGATCCGTTGCACCTGATGCAACGGATCATTTTATGTTACTGTGCTTGGCCGATCAGTCTTTTTTGTCTTCTTCTTTACCGTATTCCTTTTCGATCCATGCCATAAGAAGGTTAACTATCTTTTCTTGCTGCTCCATTGACAGGGGGCGGCCTTTTTTTACCCTGTACCACTTATAAAGGCATCCGCGGCAGCAGCAGGCGCAGGCGTGCTGTGAAACGAAAACGGGATGTCCTCCCATAGGAGTTTGCTTGCCGTCGTTTGGAATTTCGGCGGGAGAGAGCCTGTCTCTCACAAAATCTGCGGCGTGCTGCCTTACGGTATCAAGTCCTCTTTGGCGGATATACTCCCGGTCTTTCTCTGAGAGATGAAATCTCGAGCGAAAGGCAGAACGGGAGAGCCTTTCAAGCGCTTCGTTTATCGTTGCCATAGGTCAGCCTATCACAACTCTGCTTCCGTCAGCAATGCCGGAGCGTATAAGCTGCCCCTCTTTGTAGACCTCCCAGCTCTTTCCCCTGACGAAAATATCAAATACAGATCCGCAGATATGTATTTTGGAAAGAGAAACATCGCCAAAGCCTTCGCAGTTGCCCGGGTCAAAGGAGAAGGAGGTGAGGCCCTCGGGAACGATTCCGAAGATGCCCTCGGTTATTATCCTGACAAACAGAGCGCTCTCACCGGAGAGGTGGCGCTTTCCCCCCTCGGGATAGGCCTCTACCGCATAGGGCACTCTGTCGCAAAGCAGACGCTTGCGGCAATAGCGCAGGAGAGGCTCCTTCATTTTATCTGCCATTCCCATAATGAATGCACATTTCATTCCGTATAGAGTAGAGCGGTCCCATATAGTGTGGCTTTGGTTTTCTTCAGAGATCTCGCAGGTGAGCATACCCTCCTCTGTCCAGAGGTAGTCTGAGAGCATAGCGCTGAGGGTACCCTCGGCTCTTCCCTTTATTCCCATACAAAGGGGCAGGCATATCCACGCCCTCAGGGTATCGAAGCCCTTGGAGTATCTGTAGGTATCAAAGCCGCGGAGGCTTGCGCCGAAGTAGTCCTCAATAGCGGCCTCAAGCTCGTCGGCACGGGAGGTATAAAGCTTTGCGGTTGCCGGGTCTTCGAGAGAAAGGGCAAGCCTTGAGGCAAGCCTGAGACCTCCGTAGCAAAGGCTTGAGGTGGAGAGGTTTGCACGGTTATCTGTGGGGAATCTGCCCTCCAGCTCATCGCTGTGGGAGTATATGACTCCTTCCTCCGTTTTGTTTCTTTCGCAATATTCAGCGCACCATTTTATTGCGGGATAAAGCTCTCTTGCCACCTTTTCATCTCCGAGAAGGAGGCAGAAGAGTGAGGCACCGTAGAGATACATAGCGCCGTCTCCACGGTCGCCTGCGCCCTCCCAGATATCAAGGCCCTCCGCAATGATGGAGGAGGGAAGACGATAATAGTTTTCTCCCATAAAGGGCATATATGCCCTGTAGGCGTTTGAGGCGGCCTCAATGGCGGTGGGGTCTCCTGTCATCGCAAAGTGAGGGCCTGAATATTCTATCTGATCGTTGCACCAAATGGCCGCATAATATGAGTATCCGCCGGGGCTGTGAAATTTGCCGGATAAGGTCTCAAAAATGCTTTCTCCTGCTCTCAGCTTGGAAAACCTTACCATAGTGTCAAGCTCGGGATAAGAGCTTTTGAAAACCAGCGAGCCGTCGCAAAGCTCAGCCGTTCTCTCCAGTCGCTTTTCAAGCTCTCTTTCGTGGTCGGGTATCTCCGAATCGGAAAGGCCAACGTCGCAGTAAAGCCAGATGGCGTACTGAAGGCTTTCTCCCTCCCTGAGAGTTACCTCTTCGGGACAGTTGTGGTGAACCTTGGCAACGTAAACTCCCTTTGTGCCTCTGCCGTATGAATAAACGGTGTCCTTGGGCTGAGATACAGTAATGCAGGTAGTGTGCTTTGCCGTAACGGTAACGGTCTCAATGCAAAAGCCAAGGTCGCGGGAGGGAAACAGACGGTGGGTTGTCTTAAGGCCCTGCGCTGTGTCGCACTCAACGGTCAGCGTACCGTCGAAGGTGAATTTACGTGGCTTTTCAGAAAGGCTTTTGCCACAAGCCAGGGGGCGGGGGAGCGAGTCCTCCTCAAAAAGAACGTCGTAGGTTGCGTGGGTGTTGTTTGGGATCGTTCTGAGGGTCGGAAAAAAGCAGTGGCGGGAAAGGAAAAGCTCTCCGTTTTCCCGAACACCGTATTTAACAATAAAATCAGTATAAAGGCCGCTCATTTCTATATCGTCAAAGTGGCTTTGCCCGTCCCTGACCGTCCAGGTAATATGACCGTTTTCAATATCCCATAGCTTTTCAGACATTTCAGGCTTCTCCTTTTTTCTCGTTTTAGAACATTATATCATATCTGACATCATTAAACTGATTTTTGCGAAATTTTTTTGAATGATTATGATAAATATTCAAAAGCCACGAGCACCGTGAGCACAAGATGTGCATATTTGGCAAAAGCCGAATATGCACGGAAACGGAGATGTATTTTGCAAATGCCAAAAAAGTACAAGGCCTGTGACACAAGAAAAAAGCAACACGCCGGAAGGATCTCAGGGAAGGTCCTTTCGGCGTGTTTTTTAAAGATTATTCTTGTTTTACGAGCTGATAAAAGGCTACTGCACTTGCGGCGGCAACGTTAAGAGAATCAACTCCGTGATACATAGGTATCTTCACGGTATAATCGCAGCCGACAATAGTTTGATCGGAAAGTCCGTCTCCCTCCGTTCCCATAATAACGGCAAGGCGCTTCTCTTTTGTGAGGCGTGGGTCGGATATGGAGACAGAATCATCCTTCAGCGCCATAGCCACGGTGCTGAAGCCAAGCTCCTTTATTTGGTCAAGGCTGTTATCAGGCAGAAACGTCCATTCTATCTGAAATACGGTGCCCATGCTGACCCTTGCC
>JAFQNM010000045.1 GCA_017395885.1 Clostridia bacterium
ATGGACTGGTCATCGTCACCAACGACCATAAGGTTTTTATAAAAGCCTGCCAGCAGAGAAACGAGACGGAACTGAGCATGGTTCGTATCCTGGTACTCATCGATGGAGATAAAACGGAAACGGTTCTGAAGATTGTTTCTTACGTCCTCAAATCTTTCAAGAAGAATTACCGTTTGCATAATAATATCATCAAAATCAACAAGATTGGAGGATTTGAGGCGGTTCTGGTAGAGCTTGTATACCTCTGCGATCTTTTTCATTCTGAAATCGCCGGCAAACTCTTTTTCAAACTCCTCGGGGTCCATAAGATGGTTTTTTGCATTGCTGATCTGAGCCATAACAGACTTGACAGGCATATTCTTCGTGTCAATATTCAGCGTCTTCATACACTCTGTAATGAGCTTCTTAGCATCGTCTGTATCAGTGATTCCAAAGCCCTTTTCATAGCCGAGAAGGTCGCCAAAACGGCGCAGAATACGCATACAAACAGAGTGGAATGTTCCTGTCCACATTTCATCTGCCTCAGTTGAACCCTCACCAAAGCAAGCAGAAACACGTTCCTTGATCTCTCCTGCTGCCTTGTTGGTAAAGGTAACTGCAAGAACTGCCCAGGCAGGAGGTGCCATTACGCTGAAGCGCTCAAGATAGGAGCCGAGTTCCTCTCCGGAAAGAGTATCGTATGCGGCCTGCATATCTCTTATGTCATCAGACGTGATGTCATCGGGTACCCAGTCATTTTTATAGGCATCACCGTACCGTACTATGTATGTAAGGCGGTTAACGAGAACTGTGGTTTTTCCGCTGCCTGCACCTGCAAGAATCATAAGAGGACCGTTTACGGTGTAAACACACTCTCTTTGAACGTCGTTAAGCTTGTGATAATATTTATCGAAAAGCTTTCTTTTAATCAGATTGTACTGAAATTCAATATTTACATCCGGCATATTATAAACCTCTCTTAAATAATCATTTTATTATATCATAATTCTGGCTTCTTGTCCACCGATTGAATAATAAAAGATCAACAGTTTAAGTAACTTGTTTAAATATACAATTTAAAAAGAAAACACACATAAAAATTTTGTAATTGACTATTTACAAAAAATGTAAATTATGATAGTATATCAATAGTCAGAAAGGAAGTGTTTCCTATGGAAAGATATTATCAACCGGAAATTGAATGCGCATCGGTTGAGCAGATCAAGGCCTGGCAGAACGAAAAGATCGTAAAGCAGGTCAAGCATGTTTATGATAACGTGCCCTATTACAAAAATCTCATGGATGAGAAGGGCGTTACTCCCGACGATATTAAGAGCATCGACGACGTATATAAGCTGCCTTTTCTTACAAAAGCAGACCTTCGTGACGCTTACCCCTACGGTCTTCTTGCTAAGCCCCTGAGCGACTGTGTTCGTATTCAGTCCACCAGCGGAACAACAGGTAAGCGAGTAGTTGCTTTTTATACTCAGCACGATATCGACCTTTGGGAGGAGTGCTGCGCAAGAGCGATAGTTGCTGTAGGCGGCACAAATGAGGACGTTTGTCAGATAGCATACGGCTACGGACTTTTCACCGGCGGCCCCGGACTTAACGGTGGCTCCCATAAGGTGGGCTGTCTCACTCTTCCCATGTCCAGCGGTAATACAGAGAGACAGATCGACTTTATGCGCGATCTTCGTGCAACGATCCTTTGCTGCACCCCCTCATATGCCCACTACATCGGTGAAACTCTTCATGAAATGGGTCTCACAGCAGACGATATCAGCCTTAAGGCGGGAATCTTCGGTGCTGAGCCCTGGACTGAGGAAATGCGCCGCGATATCGAGAAGCTTCTCGGAATCAAGGCATACGATATTTACGGTCTCACTGAGACCTCAGGTCCCGGTGTTTCCTTTGAGTGCTCCGCACAAGGAGGTATGCACATCAATGAGGACCACTTCCTTGCAGAGATCATTGATCCCGATACAGGCGAAGTCCTCCCCGAGGGATCAAAGGGTGAGCTTGTATTCACAAGCCTTGATAAGGAAGCCTTCCCCCTTCTCAGATACAGAACACGCGATATCTGTATTCTTAAGAGAGAGAAGTGCTCCTGCGGCAGAACACA
>JAFQNM010000046.1 GCA_017395885.1 Clostridia bacterium
GTAAACGCTGTCCATAGCCTCTCTGATGCAAACTCTCGTAAAAAGATCGTCTGCAATAGTATCCTCCGTACGGATTATGTCCATATAGGTGAGAGGATTTCCGTCCCTGTCCGTATCAATAGTCTCGTTGATGGAGACCTCGTTTTTCGTCTTTCTTTTTCCTCTGAAATACATAAGTATCTCGTTCTGTATGCACTTTGCTCCGTATGTGGCAAACCTTGCTCCGTTTCTGCAGTTAAAGGAGTCCACCGCCTTGATAAGGCCTATGGTGCCAACGGATATAAGGTCCTCGTGATTATCTCCCTGAGAATAGTATTTTCTCACCATATGGGCAACGAGGCGAAGATTGTGCTCGATTATCCTTCCCCTTGCATCCTCGTCTCCGTCGCTCATTTTCAAAAACAGCTCTGCCTCCTCCTCCTTTGGCAGGGGTGGCGGAAACTGAGACTGAATATCTGCATTGAGTATGGCAAAGGATAAAAGAGAGGCAAAAAACAATAATAGCTCCATAGGCACCTTCCTTTCAAAAGCCGTTAGTTCATTATATGCAAAGGGTGCTTGACCCCGACTCAAAAATGTTGTAAAATTATAAAAATGTCAGGAGGTGGCCTATGATAAAAACAGTTATCTGGGATTTTAACGGAACTCTCCTTTCCGATATGCAGATAAGCATGGAGGCAATGAACACGGTGCTCTCCCGCCGCTCTCTGCCGCCGATCCCCTCTCTTTCCCACTTCAGAGCACTTTTCGGCTTTCCCGTTGAGGATTACTACCGCCGGCTGGGACTTGATTTTGATAAGGAGCCTTATAAGATACCTGCAGACGAGTGGGTAGAGCTCTATTCTGCAAAAATGTTTGATTCTCCCCTCACTCCGGGAGCCTTTGAGGCACTCACGATGCTGAGAGAGGCAGGAATTTGCCAGATAGTTCTCTCTGCCAGCGAAAGAGGCCGCCTAACAAGCCACCTTGAGCGGCTGGGCATATCTCATTTCTTTGACGAGATACACGGAACGGATGACGTTTATGCCCACGGAAAGGCATTTCTGGCCGATGAGCTCTCAAGGCGGTCTGAGCTTTTTCCTGCCGTTCTCATCGGAGATACCGACCACGACCTGCTCTGTGCCGAGAGGATAGGCTGCCGGGCAGAGCTGTTTTGCGGCGGCTTTATGTCCCGCGAGAGGCTTCTTGCCATATCCCCAAGCGTTTCTGAGAGCCTTACGGAAATTGCAGATAAAATTATAAATAATTATTAATAAAATCTCTCGTTTCGGGGAAAATAATATCGGGCATCATATGCTCAATCACTCCGAAAGGCATAACTGAAATGATACTTGACAGAATCGCCCTTCTGCTCACCATTATCGGTGCACTTAACTGGGGCAGCATCGGACTTTTCCGATTTGATCTCGTTGCCTGGATAGGCGGCGGCCAGGAGGCTATCATTCCCCGAATCATCTACACCGTGGTCGCCCTTGCGGGACTTTGGTGCATATCTCTCCTCTTCAGATCGAGAGAAGCACACTACAACGCATAACGAAAAAGCGTGAGATACCGAGGTAGCTCACGCTTTTTCAACGCTTGTTGACAACCTATATGATTGTTAATTTTTTGAGAAGTACTTGAAAAGCGGAAAAAGCTGGTATATAATTAACGGGTAATACTTTTTGGAGGAATCACAATGAATCAGATATTCACCTCTCTCGCAGAGGCTGCACCTGAAGCACCTACAGGTATCGCAGGCTTCTTTGCAAACGGCGGCACCACCATTATAATGGTGATCGGCCTTATCCTCGTTTTCTACTTCCTTATGTACAGACCTCAGAAGAAGCAGGAAAAGGAAGCTCAGGAAATGAAGAACAACCTTGCTGTAGGCGACGAGATCACAACGATCGGCGGCATCATCGGTGAGATCGTTTCCATCAAGGACGAGACCTGCGTTATCGAAACAACAAAGGATAAGTGCAAGATCCGTATCCTTAAGAGCGCTATCAGCCGTGTTGATATCCACGCAAGCGAGAAGCAGTAATGCATAAATAAAAAGCCTCCCGAATATCTTTCTAAAAAAGATATCGGGAGGTTTTTTATGTCTATGGACAAAAAAGGCTTTGCTTTTGGCCTTGCTCTTTCAATAGGTGCTTTTTTCGCTTCTTCTGCCGTTATCCTTCTTATCTCTGCCCTCCTCCTCACCCTTTCGCCTGACCCTCAGGCCCTGATCTGCCCCGTGGCCGTGGCCACTCTCGCCGCAGGAGCACTTCTCGGCGGCTTTTTCGGCACACTGTCGTCAAAGGGGCTTGCCGCTCCCGTAACGGCAGGAGCCGCGATTATGCTCCTTTACGTTCTTTTCAGCGCTGTTTTTGGCCCGTCTGAAAATATGGTAGCTGCTGCGAGAGTAGCCTTTACCGTTGCTATTCCCCTGCTTTTTGCCCTTGGCGGCCTTATTTTTGCGGCTATCGACAAAAAACGGGGCGCGAAAAGAGGAAGGAAAAGAAGAAGATAGGATTTCGCCTGCCGCTATTGACAAAAAGAGGTAAAAGTTATAAAATTGTTGTGTATATATGTGTAATAGAAAGGCAACCCAAATGGCAGAAATCAAAGGTGGGATAGGTGTTGAGATAGAACACATCTTTCCCGTTATAAAAAAATGGCTTTATTCCGAAAAGGAGATCTTTCTCCGTGAAATAGTTTCAAACGCTTCCGATGCGGTCACAAAGCTGCGCCGCCTCATCTCTCTCGGTGAGGAGAGCGCACGAGATATTCCCGACGAGGGCTTTCGTATAGACGTTATCCTGGACACAGAGGAGTGCACCCTGACGGTCACCGATAACGGCATCGGTATGACCCGTGAGGAGGTAGAAAAGTATATTTGCCAGATCGCTCTTTCCGGAGCTCTCGATTTTATTGAAAAATACGAGGGCGAGAGCGGCTCAAAGAACGGCATTATCGGCCACTTCGGCCTCGGATTCTACTCAGCCTTTATGGTGGCTGATACGGTGGACGTGCTCACCCGCTCCTACAAGGGCGGCCCCGCCGTCAAGTGGACCTGCGACGAGGGCGGTTCATACGTAATCTCCGATGATGCAGAGGATGCTCCCGAAAGAGGAACCAGCATCGTTATGCACCTTGGCGATGAGGGACGGGAGTATCTTGACCCTGCCGTTCTTCGCAGAACGCTTATGAAATACTGTGCTTTTATGCCCTGCGACATCTATTTTGATGACGGAGGCGAAAAGAGCGAGGACTATAAGGAGGAGCCCGTTAACGATAAGGAGCCCCTCTGGCAGAAGAACCCCTCCGAGTGCACCGATGAGGATTATAAGGATTTCTACCACCGTGTTTTCAGCGATATGAGAGATCCTCTTTTCTGGATCCACATAAAGGCAGATTACCCCCTCAACTTCAGAGGAATACTTTACTTTCCCAGGATAAACTCAGAGTTTGAAAGCCTGGAGGGTCAGGTAAAGCTCTACTATAACCAGGTCTTTGTTGCAGATAATATCAAGGAGGTCATACCTGAGTATCTCCTTATGCTCAAAGGCGTGCTCGATTGCCCCGAGCTTCCCCTCAACGTTTCAAGAAGCTACCTGCAGAATAACGGCTACGTTACAAAGATCTCAAACCACATAACAAAAAAGGTAGCAGACAAGCTCACCTCAATGTTCAACCTTGACCGTGAGAGCTATGAAAAGCAGTGGCCCGATATCAGAACCTTCGTTGAGTACGGATGCCTGAGAGACCGTAAGTTCTATTCCAAGGCCTCCTCTGCCGTTCTCTACGAAAGGTGTGACGGCACCTTCGTCACCCTCCCCGAATACCTTGAGGCTGCAAAGGACAAGCACGAGGGACGTGTATATTACGCTCAGAGCAAGACCTCGCAGGCTGCCTATATCTCCATGTTTGAAAGCGAAGGCATCCCCGTAGTTCTTATGCCCCTTATGATAGATTCCCAGTTCGCGGCCCTTGTTGAATCGGAAAACGAGGGAGTTCACATTTTGAGAGTAGACTCAGAGCTTGCCGATACTATGAAGGAAGGCGAAGCAAAGGAGCTTACTGCCGTTCTTGATATTTTCAAGGAGATAGTTCCCGAAAATACTGAGATCCGCTTTGAGGCTCTTAAGGACGAGAGCCTTCCCGCCCTCCTTAACGTCTCCGAGGATGCCCGCAGAATGGAGGATATGATGAGAATGTACTCTATGATGGGCAAGGATGCACCTGCCTTCCCCACCGCAGAGACACTTATTCTCAACAGCTCCTGCCCCATTATCGCTTCTCTTGAGGCAAAGGAGAGAGATAAGGCAGCCCTCCTTGCAAGGCAGATATATAAGCTCTGCCGCCTCTCCCACGGCAATATGGATGCAGAGGAGCTGAAGAGCTTCCTTTCAGATAGCTATTCCCTCCTTTCCATGATATGAAAGACAGCATAAGCATCATCAGAGAGAACCTCTCCGATGCAAAAAGGCTTGATGAAACGTCGGATCTTATAAAAAGAGCGCAGCTTGAGGAGGCAGCTCTTTGCCTTAGCTCACCGGAGCCTGAGGAGGCAGGCCGCTTCTTTGCCTCGGCATTTGAAAGGCCTCTCCTTTCTCCCGAAATGCTTGCCCTCTGCTCTATTCTGTGTAGGGACAAGCAGGAGAAAGCAGAGAAAGTGAGCAAAACGGTAAAGGTGGCCTGCATAAGAGGTCCCCTTTCCCAAAGAGCGATCCGCAGGCTTTGCCGCTCATCGGATACGGTGATAATAACCGAGGAGGCAGACTTTCGCTCAGCTTGCGATGCCTGTGCAGGCGGAGAAGCTGACTATTGCCTGCTCCCCATGTGCTCCTCGCAGGACGGGTATTATCCAACGTTCTTTAAGCTGACAAAGCAGAACGATCTGAAAATTTGCAAGACCCTCTACCTCTCAAAGCCCGATAGCGATGAGGAGATATGCTTTGCCCTACTCTCAAGAGTAATAGAGTACGGAGATGGGGCAAAATACTGCTCCTTTATGTTTCCGGAAGCCACCCCCGGCTCACTCAGCCCCCTGCTGCATACCCTTTCAGCATCGGGCGCCGTACCCGTTTCGGTGATCTCATCTCCCATGGAATATAATATGGACAGCTCTGAGCACCGAATAGTAGTGCATATGAAGGGCATCCGTCCCGAGGCGCTCCTCTTCTTTCTGGAGGCGGCGCTGCCCGGTCATACGGTGCTTGGAATATATGAATCTTACAAATAATTAACCGAAAGGATGAAAGATATGAGCAATTATAAAGCAGAACTTGAGCGTTGGTTATCCTCTCCGGCAGTAGACGAAAAAACAAAGGAGCAGCTGAGAGGCTACTCCGACGGAGATGCAGCTGTTGCAATGAACGGATATATGAAGTTCGGAACAGCAGGCCTCCGTGCAAAAATGGGAGCAGGAACCGCTCTTATGAACACCTATACCGTTGCCCATGCAACACAGGGCCTTGCGGCACTTATCAAAAAGACAGGCCCTGAGGCTGTGGAGCGTGGAGTTGCCATTGCATACGACTCCAGAAACAACTCTGACGTTTTCTCCAAAAGATGTGCAGAGGTCCTCTCCGCAAACGGCATCAAGTGCTATATCTACCCCGAGCTCAGACCTACCCCCTGCCTCTCCTTTGCACTCCGTGAGCTTGGCTGTATCGCAGGCATCAATGTGACCGCATCCCATAACCCTGCCGAATATAACGGCTATAAGGTGTATTGGGAGGATGGCGCTCAGATAGGACCCGAGCAGGCAGACGTTATCTGCGATGCAATCGCAGAGATCGATATTTTTGATGGTGTACCTGCGCCTGAGGCTGCAAGACCCGAGCTTATCGAAACCATCGGAGAAAATATAGATAAGAGATATATCGAGGAGGTCCTCGCTCAGAGAGTTAACCCCCAGGCTATTCCCAACGTGGCAGATAGCTTCAGCATCGTATATACTCCCCTCCACGGAGCAGGCATCACAATGGTACCTGAGGTGCTCAGAGCGGCAGGCGTAAAGACTCTCTCCATAGTAGAGGAGCAGGCAAAGCCTGACGGCAACTTCCCCACCCTTCGCTTCCCCAACCCCGAATTCCCCGAGGCGTTCACCATCGGAGCAGGCATCGCAAACGAGATCGGCAGCGAGCTCATCGTTGCAACAGACCCCGATGCAGACCGTGTCGGCGTAATGGCGAAGGATAAGTCAGGAGAGTTCAAGTGCATCAGCGGTAACCAGATGGGCGCCCTCATTCTTGACTATATCATCACCGCATATAAGAACACAAACACAATGCCGGATGAGCCCTATGCGGTAAAGTCCATCGTAAGCACCGCCCTTGCAGAGAAGATCTGTACTGAAAACGGTGTTAAGATGTATGACGTGCTCACAGGCTTCAAGTTTATCGGTGAGGTCATCAAGAACCACCTTGCAGAGGGCCACGGCACGTTCCTTCTCGGCTTTGAGGAGAGCTACGGCTACCTTAAGGGCACCTATGCAAGAGATAAGGATGCAGTTGTTGCCTCCCTTCTCATCTGCGAGATGGCGGCATACTATAAGGAGAGAGGCATGACCCTCTGCGATGCAAGAGAGGAGCTCTTTGAAAAGTACGGCTACTATCTTGAAAAAACGGAAAACTTCAGCTTCGATACGCCTGACGGCGCAGAGAGAATGGCAGCGGTAACAAGAACTCTCAGAGAGAACGTTCCCTGCGAGATCGCAGGCAAAAAGGTTCTTTCCATCCGTGATTATAAGAGCGGAAAGATCGTTGATACCGAGAGCGGCAAGGAAACTGAAACAGGCCTTCCCTCCTCCGATATTCTTTACTATACCTGCGATGGATGTATCACAGTAGTTCGCCCCTCGGGAACCGAGCCTAAGCTTAAAATGTACTTCATGGCAAACGGCAAGAGCATCGAAGAGGCAGAGGAAAATATCAAGGCAGCCCTCGCTTCAATGAAGGAAAAAACAGGAATCTGATCTTTAGCAAAAGATCCCCAAAGGAAGCTTCGGTTAGGGATAACCGCAAGCTCCCATTGATATATTCCCTATTGAAATATGAAATATAAAAAATACTCCGTTTTTTTACAACGGAGTATTTTTTGCCTTAATATTTTCGAAGGAAATATTTCACAGGCGAAGCCTGTTTCATACGGCGACAGGCGTATTTCACCAATTTGCTTTGTAAATTCATATCATTGCAGCTTTCTCCTTGATTTTTTTTAAAAAATATGATAGAGTATAAAAAGTAATCTATATTTACAATTTTTGCAGAAGGAAAGTGCAATCATGGCAGATAAAAAGGCCCCCCTCTTTCGCAATTCCATGCACGGCTATAACAGAGAGGATGTAAACAGCTACATCATCTCCATCAACCGCTCCATGGAGGAAAACAGAAAAAACTATGAAAAGGCTCTTGAAGAATGCAACGAAAGAGCTAAGGCTGACAGCGGCCGCATTACCGAGCTCACCGAAAAGGCAGAATCCCTCGAAAGGGAGAATGAGCTTCTTCTTCAGAGAATACATAAGCTTGAGGAGGCAGAAAGGCTCTCCGTTATAAAAGAGGAGGAGCTTGTTTCTCTCCGCCTTCAAGTAGCAGAGCTTGAGGATAAGCTCAGTTCAAGAGAGCAGGAGGAGAACGGTGAGGAAACTCGCCGCTACGAAAGCCTTTGTGCAAAGGCAGGCGAGATACTCGTTATCGCAAGCAGCACCGCAGAGGATATTCTCAGCCGAGCAAACACGGAGGCATTGAAGATCGTTGGAGATGCAAACTCCAAAAAGGATCTTATGCTGAGAACCTTCAGCGAGTCTGTGGATGAGGCCGCAGGAGATATCAACTCCTATATCAGATCGGCAGTTGATGCCTGCGTTCAGAAAATAAACCGCAGCGTGAGAGAGGTTTCTGAAATGGCCTCCCCCACCAATGAAAAAAAGCCTAAGGTATCCTTTGTAGGAAACGGCGGTCAGAAGAAATGAAATCCGAGACCCGAGTAAGGGAGGACCTTGGCCGAAGAATACGTGAGCGCAGAAAAAAGCTTGGTATGACCCAGGCACAGCTCTGCGGCGATTATATGACGAGAAATATGCTGAGCAGGATAGAAACGGGAAATGCCAACCCCTCTCTGGAAACACTGCTCTTCATATCTCAGAAGCTGAAGATGCCCCCATCCTTTTTCCTATGCAGAGACAGCAAGGAGGAGGCAGAGTACTCCAAAATAACAAAAATAAAGGAAGCACGGAGAATGCTGGGTATGAGCCAGTATAAAAAGTGCACCGATATCTGCTCAGAGCTCCCCTCTGACGATGACGAGGTCTCCTTTATCATAGCAACCGCAAGAATAATGTGGGCCGTATCGGTCTTTGATAAGGGAGAGCTCAGTGAGGCCCTTTCCCACCTTGATGCAGCAACAACAGCCCTCCATCAGACCGTATATATGTATAGCGAGATGCAGTCGCAGATAAAGCTCATCCGATCTATGATAGCCTCTCTTTCAAAGGGAGCCGTGCTCTCGGCAGAGGAGCTTCCCCGCCTTGCACCGTTGTTTTTTGAAAAGGACAGATTTCTGTATATAACGGCATTGGCAACAGATGGATTTCCCGCAGAAATAATCACTCATGGCACGGTATACAGAAGCCACCTAGATGCAAAGGCTCTTATGAGCGAGAGCCGTTATAAGGAGGCTATCCCCCTTCTTGAAGGCGTTTATAAAGAAGCAGGCGATAGCTATACACGCTATTTTGCTCTGCTTGACCTCGAAATTGCCTGCAAGGAGGCTGAGGACTATCGCTCAGCCTACGAATATGCCGCCCTCAGAATGGAGCTTAACACCAAATATTCAATATGATAAATGCCCTTACAAAGATAACTTTGTAAGGGCTTTTTCATATATACGTCACAGCAACAGTAAATTCCGGTTTAACGTGGAGTTTGAAGCTGTGCAAACGTCAAAGGAA
>JAFQNM010000047.1 GCA_017395885.1 Clostridia bacterium
GGGTGGCCATAGGGATATGGCACCCCACAGTGAAATCCATTGGCGCTGCCAATGGGTGAAATACGTCTGACGACGTGTGAAATAGGCTTCGCCTATGAAATATTTTCTTCGAAAATATTAAGGAACAAAAATACTCCGTTGCAAAACAACGGAGTATTTTTTACTTGCGTCAGCAATATTTCACATTTCCGTAGGAAATCTATCATATTCCCTGAAGGGACTATATCTCTGGGAGCTTGCGGTAATCCCTTACCGCAACTCCCTTTTGGGTGCCTTTTTTATTTCCTTACTTTTTCGATGATCTCGTCATCTTCAAGGATCTTGCAAACGGTTATTGCCATATCGCTTCCAATACTATTATCCAGAATATACCGTAATATCTCCTGCCGATTCGGTTTATTTGTGATCCTGCAATAGAGCAGCTCACAGCAATACCCGCACAAGGTCATATACAGGTCTCTTCCCGTTACAACTTTGTTTTGAGCATAAAGCGTAGCTATCCACCTTGCAACAGACATATGCGTTGACCTGCGTTTATCTGCCGTTTTCTCAGAAAGGCCGAAAAACATATGGCGTGAGATCATTGCGGCTGTCAGTGCAATATGCTGCACGTCCTCTCCGATCAGCTCATTTGCCTGCCTTTCGCACAGCCTGTTACATTTATCTATATAGCAGGAATAATACCTGAAATACATACGTGCATCAACCTTTGAAACTGACTTCAGCAGTGACAGAGCCTTTTCTGTATATTTTTCTCCGTCCTCATGAGAGCTTGCGTATGATATGCAGCTATCTATATACAGCTCCTTCTGTGAGGGGCTCAGCATTTCCTCAGGCAAGCTGCAGTAAAGCTCATATGCACCTGCATAGCCGTTTTTGGACAGATCGGCATACGCTTTATCGGTAAATCCCTTGGCAACCTCTCCCATCTGGGCAAGCGAATCTGCACGATAGAGCCTGTATTTCTCCCGATAGTGCTCTGAGCCTGTTTGCCTCTCAAGCATTTCGTATCCGCGGGCGGCATTCTCAAAGGACTCGTATGCATCTCCGGTCCTGTACTTAACTCTGCCTGTCCTTTTCTTAAAGAGCCCTTGATTATACTGACAGTTTGACCAGAATGACAGCCAATACTCTGAATGTGTTGCTGAATAAAGACTGCTCGAAAGAGCCTGGGCATATCTGCGGTAAACTATGGACGCATCCTCATAGGAGGCCTCATCTCTGTGCTCCACACCGTCTGCCTTAGAATACAGGTCTCCTCTGAAGCCTCCCGTTGCGACCATACGGTGGCACGGCACTGTCGTTCCCTCAGGGACCTTACGGTAATTTTTTGCGAGAAACGAAGCATAGCTTTCGCAGATGTCGGCACAGTCATCCATATAGGCAAGCTTCAGATCGTAGAAGAAAAATCTTTTATGCCTTTTATCGTATCTGTGGCAGAGCTCGTTGGCCTCGTCCTCATAATAGTCAAATATCTGCTGATACTTTTCATTCACCTCTTCAATGGATGATACGGGAGAGAATACAAGTATCCATCTGTATATGGCTCGGATAACCGTTGTTGCATTTTCCTTTGTTTTCGGCAAGGCAAGGGCCATATCGTACCCTCGTTGTGCATAAAGCTCCTTTTCATCCTTGTGGTACCACATTGAAACATATGCATAAAACGATACTGCCTCTACTGCCTCCCTTTGAAGCTCAGGCCATACACCCTGGAGCAATTCGTATATCTCTCCAAACTCTGCAGAGGCCCTTTGGTGCTCATCTGATTCATCCAGAAAGCGCAAATAGGCAAGCCTTGCACGTATATAAGCCTCGGCGGGACATGAGCTGTTCAAGCTCATCAGCCTCATTACCGGAATAGCAAGCTGTTGCTTGCTTTTTTTTATCAGATAACTATAAAAATCCTTGCAGAACAGGATACTTCCCCCTTCAGGAAGCTCCATATCCGTATCCTCCGCAAGCCATTCTCCACCGCCTTCGAGAGCCTTTTCAACAGCACGAAGCAACGTTTCCTTGTCGCTTTCTCCAAAGCGGGAGGCTTCATCAACAAGCTTCCACATCCAACGTGCATCCCTCGTTACAACTGCGGCGCTTATGCACTCAGCCAAAGTATCTGCATCCCCTGCCGCCTCTTTTTTGAGAGTGTGAAAATAGTCCCGGGCAAGCTCCTCTGCACAAAGCCTTTTTCGCACGTGATCTCTGAGGTCCTTATCAAGAAAGCTTAAGCTGCCGCTCTCGCTCCTTCTCAGCATATGAGAAAAACGGCTGACGATCAGCTCATAGTCAAGCGAATTCCAGCGGATGCCCTTTACCCCTGCGACCTTTTCAATAACAGAAGCGGAAACGCCAAACTCTGCCAAAGAAACAAGCTTTAATACAAAGCTCAGAAGATCAGCATCTACCGTTTCGGAAAAGGCCATCATTCTTTCGAACAAAAGCTCTTCAACGGATGACGGAAGGCCTTTTACTTTTGAGAGCAGCACGCTCTCTATTGCCAATGCTCCGCTGCCGATGGAGCGTGCCTCATAAAAGTCCTTCGTATCCATTTCACAAAGGTCATCACAGGCCGATCTGAGCCATACCACGTTTCCGCTCTCAGGCCTTGCTGCCAGAGCATCCGTTACCTTTTTTGAGAGCTCCTTACCCTGAGAGCTAAAGGTGGATTTTATATATTCTCTTATCTCACTTTCCTTGAGCGGCTCCGTTCTGTATACAAAATGTCCCTCAATGGATCTGAGATAATTCATGCTTTCGTAGCAGCTCTCCGTCATATTGAGAAGCATATAAAGGTATCCGCTATCAACTCCCGATGCTGTCAAAAACTCAAGATCTTTGGCCGCTCTGTCTGCCTCGGCCAAAAGCTCGAATCTGTCACAAAGGAGAAACGGTATCACTCTTTTCTTTCTTAAATAGCCGAGCAGCTTTTCAAGATAATATCTCTCACCCTCCATTGTGCCCTCAGGGTATTTGCCGTAGGGTCTGTATTCTATAAGCTCTCTTACAACGGCGCAAACGTCTGTATCTGCCCTTCTTTCAATGCTCTCAAGGCTTAGCACCTTAAGTTCCAGCGCCTTGATAATGCAGGCAAGAAGCTGCCTTGCGGTACAGGCGTTTCTGTTTACGTTTGCAACGAAGGGGATAGGAAAAAAGCTCTCATCTGATATGTCTATTTTGTTTTCATATATAAACTGATACAGTGCGGAATTAAAGCTCTCGCTACCCTTGGCGCAGCTTATGACTACCCCTCGGTAAGGGTCAAATTTATATGATTCCTCACACTCCTTCAGCTCTCCCGCAGCCTCAAGCACTGCCCTCATCATTTCATTTGCAAACTCGGTTTTGCCCTTCATCTGTGTCAGCAGATCTGTAAATAACTTAACCAGCAGGTCAATGTTACCCGTATGAACATGGGCTCTCTGCCTGTAATATGCCGCACTCTCGTTAAGAACCTTTTCCTCATCGGAGAGACAAGGGGTATCGGCAAACACCTGCCCTATAACATCACGAAGCTTTTCAAAAGCAAGCTCAGAAAACTCCTCGGTGGAATAGCTCTGCTCCTCCTCGCTCCACGGTGCTTTATAGGTAAACACTCTTCCCGGGTTTTCACGAAGGATCTTGGCCTTCAGCCCTTCAAGCTTTTTTCTGTCCTCTTCTTTGCCGGTAAAATAGAGAGCTTTGCTCTCCCCTGTCATTTCTTCAACGGGAAGAGATTCTCTGAAAAAATAGAGAGCTCTGCATTCTCTGTCACGGGATACCACGCTCTGGTATTCTATCTCCATTTCCGTAACAGACTGCCCGTGGTATTCAAGGCCGTAGCCAGATATATTATCCTCCGTGCTTTCAGGAGGGACCCAGCCGTATCTGTCGCCTATCATTACCACGAAAAAAGGGACGGAGCGGTCTATGGAATCAAAGCATACGTCAAGTATCTTGGCGGTGCTCTCCTCCTCGCTTACATCGGTCGTATCAACGCCCCAGCGAAGGTCACAAAGCTGAAAGGCCTCTCCAAACTGTGAAGTATAGCTGTTTATCTTTGGAAGTATTACCCTATGAAATGCATCTCGCTCTCTTTGCATATCGTTAAAGGTACTTGATAAAAAAACTGTATACATATTTTGCTCCCCTTTTGATCTGTTGCTTTGATTATACCACATATACCCAAAAAATCAATTAAGAGAGTATTAATTTCAAAAACTGTTGAACATAGGAACGAGATATGGTATACTCAAAAAAAGCGCTTCGGAGGACAAATATGCTTGGTTCGCTAACAACAAAAAAAAATATACGCTCATTCTCCGTTTCTCCCGAAAATCTGACCGGTGAGGACGGAAAGGGCGGAATGGCAACGGAGGGCAGCGCATCCTGGGCGGCCCGTGAGCTGGGACAGGGATGGAAGGTCAATCCCTATCTGGTTATTCAGCCGGGAGAAACTGCAACACTTGCAGATATTAAGGGCCAGGGCGCTATCAAGCATTTCTGGATAACCGATGTTTTGCCCGCAGGCCGTCTCCTCCTTCTGAGGATTTATTTTGACGGACACGAGAATCCTGCAGTTGAGGCACCTCTCTCAGATTTCTTTGCAAGCGCCGACTGCAACGATTACCGCCAGCTGACAAGCCTTCCCATCTGCGTCAACCCTGCAAAGGGCATGAACTGCTATTTTGAAATGCCTTACTTCAAGGGCTTCAGATTCGAGGTTGAAAATATCGGAGACCGTGTTTGCAATCTTTATTATCAGATAGATTGCGAGGAAAAAGCACTGCCCGAGGGTTCTCTCTATTTCCATGCTCAGTTCCGCCGCAAAAATCCTCTGCCCTATAAGGAGAACTATACGATTCTCGATAATATCAAGGGCTGCGGACACTACGTTGGCACATACCTCCACTGGGGCGTTAAATCCAACGGCTGGTGGGGCGAGGGCGAGGTCAAATTCTATATAGATGATGACCGTGATTTTCCCACTATCTGCACAACGGGAACAGAGGACTACTTCTGCGGCTCCTGCAACTTTGACGTTGACGGCTACCGTGAATACTGCACTCCCTATGCGGGAATGCACAAGGTCAGCACAACGGATGCAACTTACCGTGCCCAGCGATATTTTGATATGTACCGCTGGCATATAACTGACCCTGTTTATTTCAAGAAGGAGCTGAAGGTTACAGTTCAGGCCCTCGGCTGGAGAAGAGACGGAAGATACCTCCCCCTTCAGGATGATATCTCATCCGTTGCCTACTGGTATTCAGACACCCTTGACGACATCTATCACCCCCTCCCCTCAAACGATGAAATAGAATTATAAAAAGCAAAGCCACCGGTTGAACCGGTGGCTTTGCTTTTTGTTATTATGCTTGATCGGAATCACAGCAGCACCCGTCTGCTCTGAAGCGGGATACGGGTCCGTCTCCAACAACGATCCTTTTTTGGCAGCAGGGGAATTCATATATTTCCAGATAATCGTCTGATGCACCTGTATTTCCCACACAAATTGCCTCCTGAGAATGATACCTGTTGCTATAATTCAGCTTTTCATATATTTCCTTGATCTTGTTGTATTTATCAGCCTGATAATGTATAGGGCCTATTATCTTGCTCTCCAGTATTGCTTCTATGAGCTCAACGATAAGATCAATATCTTTCTCTGTCGGTGTATGGGGAATCCTGAAGCACTCGCGACCCTTCAATGCATCCGGAATATGCGCCCCACTGAAAATCAAGGGGATTATTCTTGCCTTTGATGAAATAATCCATTCCAATTCTCTAAGGCACCATTCCGACCGGGCATACTCTTCTGTTACAAGAATAACGGAAAATCCGTTCTCGGCAGTCTGCTTCACAGCATCGAGCACCTGCCCCTCAAGCCGCCCCGGCTCAAGGTCACACTCGCTGTCCCAAACGTCAAAATCCTTCTTTATCAATGCATTTGCCAGAAGGCTGTAAATATCTCTGCCGTCGCTGACCGCATATGAAATATACACCTTTATAAGCGTGCATATCTCCTTTACCTTGGCCCGTATCTCATCAATGGAAAGGGACATATCTATTGACCACACATTAGGCTTTCCTTTTTGGATGATATATCTTTTTTCCATTTGCACGTACTTAGACCCTGCCGCTGCAGGACTTTCACAAAAAACGAACCATTCACGGCTGTCTATCTCTCGCTTTATCAAGGTATCCAGCTCAAGCTCTCCCTCAGGTGTATCCGAATTGAGACATCTCAAATGAAATGCCAACGGATTGTGGGAATACTTTTCAAATTCATTTCTGATAATTCTGACCTTTTCTATGTCACGACTTGAGTGTGACAAAAAGATCCAGCAACCGCCGCGCCTCATATAATCACCGCCTTTCGGATATTATACCACATCTTTTTTCAAAAGTAAAACGGTAAATTATAATAATCTCGTGCTGCGGCGTGATTCTTTTATTGATTTCCGTTATACGTATGCTTGACTTAATAATATTACTTTGTTATAATTATTGTAACAAGCAAGAAGCTGCCTGCTTGCAGGCGGTTTCTGAATGGCTTTGAACGTATGATAATCAATTTTCCCCTATTTTGAGAAAGGTGGTAAAGCTATGAAAAAAGACATCAGGCAAGCTGTTGGAAGCCCTGACAGCTCTGTGTTTATCAGGAGATGTGTTATCTACGGCATTATTCTTGCAGTAATGCTGCTTGCAGCTCCCTCAATTTTCTCGAAGATAATGGTGCCTATGGCCGCAAAGGGTATTAAAACTGCCTGGTTCTGTGTCTATATACCGATCGCCGCAGTATTAATGGCAATAGACCTGTTCAGATGCTGGCGCCGCCGTTGGCCCCTTGCCTATCTGAACAACTACAGACGTATGTCAAGAGATAACGGCTATGAGATATGCCCCCGCTGCGGCGCAGAATTTGAGCTGAGGACCCGCCACACCAGCTATACTGCCAAGGTGGGCGAAAAGATCACCACCACGACCTACAGCGACGGAAGCAAAAGCACCCGCACAGAGGATATTACCGAAAGAAGAACGGCTATTGAGCACTACTACGCCTGCTCCAACAGCGACTGCGGCCTGGAGCCTGATAAGAGATACAGCCAGAGCCATCTGCCCTGGAAGATCTCTGAGATCCGCTGTCTTGCAGCAAGCGAGCACCGCCATTCAGGGCGTGCCTGCAAGCCGGCAAAACAGCTGGTGCTCTCACGCCTGCTTTTCCCCATCCTTTCCCTGCTTATGATCGTAGCCTGCGCAATTTCTATCTACAGCTACGCTAATGCTCATGACGGAGAGTGGACGTATACCACCGCCGATAAGGAATCCGGCCGCTCGGCCGAGGAATACCAAAGCTATCTGCTGTCATTGGATACAGAAAACCCGGGATGGCACGTTACTTACGAAAAATCACCCACAGATATGATGAACTATCTGGGAAGTATCTTCGGCAAGGACATTGAGGCCGGATATACTCTCGGCTGCTATACCTTTGAGGGCGGCATCGCTCTTGAGTTTAGATTTGAGGGCAACGATGCCGGCACCGGAATTCCAGACGGTCAGTATATCCTGACCGAATTGAACGGAATTAACGTGCTTATCGACGATATAAACGAAACGATCTATAAGGAAGGCACCGAGGTTTACGATACCTACGCTCCGAAGCTGAAGGAGCTTAGCCACGATATAGCTCTCAGCTCCGTGCTTGAAAGCGTAAAGGGCGGCGAGCATGCGCTTTCCGGCACCAATGACTTTTGGATGGAGTTTATCCGCAAGGATGACTCTATGGTGTATTCCTATATGCTGTCTGATGACGTAACAAAGATCAGCGGCAGAGAATTCCGTGCAGTTACCCTGAACCCCGACGAGCAGACCATGGAGCGCTGGTTCTTCTCATATGACGAATCTGAATACAATCCCGTTGAGGACCTTGACGGATACGTATATTCCGATGCCGCCTTCATTAACGCCGATGATGAGCTGGGTAAGCTGATGGAAAAAAGCTTTGATGACTCCGGCAGCGTGGCATTCTACAAAGACGGCGAGGCCGTGCTGGGTATTTACGTTGAGTACTTCCCCGATGGCTATGCATTTGAGATCAAGCTTGCCGCAGACGACTACGGTAAAGGCTTGGAAGAGGATATGGTATACCGTGTGAATACAGCCGAAAATACCCTGACCAAGATAGAAAACTACGATTATTCTGATGAGATCAAAACAGATATGCCTCTTTCCGACCATCAGGATACGTATGATTTTCTTATGAGCATCGTGCCCCACACCTACATTCGCAGCATCATCGATATGGACAAGGCAGATGTGAGAAAAGAAAAGCTCGGCCTTATAACCGTCTATGAAATGAAGGATGAGGACGGTAACGTTACCGCCGATTTAAAAAAGATGTTTGGTCTTATCGGAGAGGTAATACACTATACCTCTGAGGACGAGTACGTAATGATCGAATTAGAGCACTGATAATATTATTGGAGGAATAGATTATGGGTTTGTTTAACAAGATACTTGGAGAAGCAATGGTATATGCCGAAAGCTTTGGTATGACCAAGAAATATACCTATGAGCAGGCACTGGAGGTGCTTCTTAACCCCAAGGCAAGTGCCATTGAGCTGGCAAAGGCAGAAAACACCATGGCAATGGCAAATAAAGAAACAGGCAGCGAGGCAAAGCGTACCATTGGCGTTGCCCTTTGCAAGACCCACGGCTTATTGACTAATGCAAAGGACCGCCAGGCTCAGATGTATGAGGCTTCCGACTTTCTCTCAGCAGCCTGCGTTGAGGCATCCGCTGAGGATGACCACTCCTCATTTGACGTACTCAAGATGGTTATGGAATCCGATTATGCAAAAAGCATCAATCTTGGTGAATGTGCGCTGGAGTATATACTGAAGGTCAAGGAGTTTGAAGGAACTGAGTATATTTTCCTTGCGTGTGCCCAAATGTATGGCTGGGGATGCCCGGTAAATACCGACCTGGCAAGAGATTTTCTCGAGAAGGATGCCATCCCCGGACTTAAGGATGAATACCACAAGGGCATTTACAGATTACTTGCTGAGCTGAACTGAAGACCTGCAAGCTGCCCATAAAACAAAACATATTAAAAAAACAGCGGAGTGATCTTGTGAAGGGTCTTGCTTATGCGTACATAGTGTGGCAAAGAAAATAAAAGCGAGGCATTACGCCTCGCTTATTTTGTCTGGTTGTTATTGGCAAGATAATACTCTACACCTTCTGTTATATCGCCCCAACCTCCAACATATTCAGATTTATTGATTATCGTAACGCCGGATTGCCCAAAATATAAGATTCGGTTTATTCTTTTAATGTAGACTCCTACAAATGCTTCTCCGTCATAAACCAAGTCCGTAAAAGATAATGAGATTGTCGAGCATGACGTTCTTTTATCGTAGATTCCCGCATCACTACGGGGCTCACATTCCCAAAAATCTACTTCTTTTATGCTATAGGTGTTTATTAGTTTTTCTCCTTCTGCAATGAACTCGTCAGGACAATCCCAAGGATACAGATATAAGTTTGAAGATAAATTTACTCCATTCTCAATGGGTTTATCAATAGTGTGATAACAAATCATACTCCATCCTCCATTTTCAATTGCAATTATTATAACACAACAGATAAAAAAACACAAGAACTTACGAGAACATTGGGAGTTTGAGGATCCGTGAGGGAGCCTCCTTGCTGACAACATCGACACCAACGACCGAGTTTTGCTTATGCGTACATAGTGTGGCAGAGAAAATAAAATCAGAACACCTTGACCGCAAAGGTGATTTTGTAGTATAGTAAATCTAAAGAAAACACTTTGTATATATGAAAAGGAGAAGCAGGCATGAATCCAACCGGAATGGTAAGGAGAATATATCCAAACGGCTCAATAGTTATTCCAAAAGAAATCAGAAAAACTTTATGTATAGAAGATGGCGACCCCTTTGAATTTTTCATAGGTGAAAACAATGAAATTATCTTAAAACAATATATACCGGAAGATAGTTCATTCGATATGATATAATAAAACAGAACAAATTGGGTGTGCGAAAATGGTTGATAAGCAGTTTATAATTGAAAATAATGTTTTGATAATATAAAGGTGCAGATGAAGAAGTCTCCATCCCCGATGGCATAACAAGCATTGGTAAAGGTGCATTCGAGGGTTGCAAAAAGCTTACCGTATATGCTCCCCCGGGCAGTTATGCCGAAAGTTATGCAAAGAAAAATAACATACCCTTTGTTGCACAATAAAAGTTAATACACAGTATAAATCTACTCATTTACAAATACTAACATCTCGATTAGGTTTGTAGGGGCGGATATGGATGGACAGTGCAGTATGATAGTATACAGGTTGTGCAAGATGACTGTATACAGTTTTGTGATAATTATTCAAACTGTCACAAAGCCGGATGAGTTATAGACTTGTCCGGTTATTTATTTGATTTGCTTTTTAGGCGGATATACGTGGATCAAATGAAAAAGCATTTTTATATATGCTTTATAAGATTTCTATAAAAACTTGACTAAAATAATGGAGTGTGTTATAATAATTAAAATAATAGCTGTAAATGGAACCAGCTGTCTGCAGAGGAGGTCGGTTCCTTTTTGTTTTATAACAAAAGTTAGGACGCATGATGAATTTATGAAAAAACAACGGCATCTGATATCTACATCACATATTATATTGTTAAGCTTTTTGATAGCGATATTGATAGGTGCAGTATTGCTTACACTTCCCATAAGTTCAGCTGA
>JAFQNM010000048.1 GCA_017395885.1 Clostridia bacterium
AATAATACGAATGTGAGGAATAAATAATAACAACCACCGGTTCAACCGGTGGTTTTTATTTAAGGCTTGCATACCTTGCAGGGAGTATATCCGCGGGCCACAGCATCTGACAGAGCTATCGCTATCTTGCTTTTGGTAAGATGGCGACACCCCTCTCTGTGATACTTTGATCCGGAATCTGTTATATAAACAGTTCCACCACCGTCACCATCTGTTTCAGGACTGTCTGTAGTTATGTGCACCTGAGTATCATCTCTGCCTGCGGTTTCGGTCTGAGTATCCTCCTCAGTTACAGGCTCGATATCAGCCTCAGTTACGGGAGTTGTTGCTGCATCCGTTACGGGAGCAGGCTCGGTTTCAGCCTCAGCAGTGCTCTCATCTGTGCTATCTGCATTTGATTTATCAAGAAAAGCAAACTTATCATCAGTAGATCCGTTCGTATCATCAGCTACTCCCACCGAGCTCTCACCACAGCCCACAAGAGAGAAAACAAGAACAAACGCCAAAAGCAATGTCAGAACCTTTTTCATAACATATTCTTTCCTTTCATCATACATATGCCTATTATACAAAAATAACGTACCTCCGTCAATACGGTGTCGTTTTTTTTGCACTATTTTAGATTTTTTGCTTTTACTTTTGCTATTTGAGGGCATAATAACCCTGTATCATCCGTATGTCTGCCGATCATACGGCTTTTCTACAGAAAGGAATATTTATCTATATGAAAAAATACATTGCTCTGCTGCTCATTACCGCAACGGTCCTCAGTTCCTTTACCGGCTGCTCCCGTCAGGAAGAGGGTGGGAACAAGGGAGCAGAAAAATTCACCCTGACCGTCTGGGGTCCCCAGGAGGATCAGGCCAACAGCGAAAGCTGGCTACCTCTTATGTGCGAGACCTTTAACGATGCTCACCCCGAATGGGATATTACCTTTAAATACGGCGTTTGCTCCGAGGGAGACGCGGGAAAGAATATCTCTGCCGACCCTTCGGGAAGTGCTGACGTTTACTTCTTTGCAAACGACCAGTTGGGAATGCTTCTTCAGGCAAATGCAATATCCCGCCTCGGAGGAAGCACCCTTGAGGAGATAAAAAGCTCAAACTCGGAAAGCTTAGTGGCCTCCGTTACCGCCGCCGACGGCGGAGTTTACGGAGTTCCCTTCTCCGGAAACACCTGGTTTATGTTCTACAACAAAAGCATCTTCTCTGAGGAGGACGTAAAAAGCCTTGACAGGATGCTTGAAAAGGGCAAGGTTGCCTTTCCTCTTACCAACTCCTGGTATATGGGAGCGTTCTATCTTGCCAATGGCTGTACTCTTTTCGGTGAAAGCGGAACAGATGCAGAGGCAGGCGTTGATTTCGGCGGCAAGAAGGGCGTTGAAACAACAGAATATCTGGTAGACCTTGCGGCCAACAAAAACTTTATCAACGATGCCGAGGGAGCAGGTCTCAGCGGCATTATTGACGGCACCGTAGGTGCAATGTTTTCGGGAAGCTGGGATGCCCAAAAGATAGAGGAGGCTCTCGGAGATGATTTCGGAGCAGCACCGCTGCCCGTTGCAGCCATTGGCGGCAGTGAAAAGCAGCTTCTCTCCTTTGCCGGCTCAAAGGCAATAGGCGTTAACCCTGCCTGCGACCACCCCGAGGCGGCAGTTGCTCTTGCCTCCTTCCTCGGAAGCCTTGAGGCACAGCGCTCTCACTATGAAATGAGAAGCATCATTCCTTCCAACGAAAAGCTCCTTGCCGAGGACAGGCTGAAGGAGGATGCTACCGCTCAGGCACAGGCAGAGACCATCAACAGAACCTCCTTTCTCCAGCCCTCCATTCCCGAGATGAGCGCATACTGGGTTCCTGTTGAAAACATGGGCAAGGCCATTGTGAACAAGGACGTTACCCATGCAAATGCAAAGGAAAAAACAGAGGCGCTGAACGACTCACTGAAGGCAACGCTTTAACCCATAGGAGCTGTCCGACCTATCCGACGGCAGCTCCTATACATTTTATTCCATTTTTCATTTTCATAAAGGCTCTGCCTTTATTCGCGGAGATAACGATGCTAAACGAAAAAACACGCCTCCCCGGCGGCAAAATGCTCGGGACGGGAGAGAGCCGGATGATGCTGCTTCAGGCGTTCAGCCGCGGCGGCCCCGTTATATGGGCCTCAGCTCTCCTTATGGGGCTGGGAAACCTTGTTTCCGGCCAGATCTTAAAGGGCTCTCTTTTTCTCATCATTGAGACAGCATTTCTCATTTTCTTCTTTATGAAGGACGGCGGACTTGCAAGGATAGCGGCGCTTCCCTCTCTCGGGGACCGTGCTCAGGGTGAGGTTTGGAACGAGGAAAAGGGTATATTTGAATATATTGAGGGTGACCGCTCACAGCTTATTCTGCTTTACGGCATTGCCGCAGTATTTGTTTGCGTGCTTTTTGTTTTCATTTGGCGAGCCTCTGTTATCTCGGGAGCAGAGGCCCTTTCCGCCCGCCGTGCCGGAGGCTCTCCCTCCAGCTTCTCCGATGATATCAGGGAGCTTTTTGACAATAGGATCCACCGCCTCCTTATGTTCCTGCCCTCAGCCTTTCTCCTTGTTTTCACCGTGCTCCCTCTCGTTTATATGATGAGCATGGCCTTTACCGATTTCTCTCGCGAGGGAGACAGGCTGGTGCTTTTTGATTGGGTGGGCCTGCGTAATTTCACATCTGTTTTCAATGCAAGCTCCATTGTGGGCAAGCAATTCTGGCAGGTTCTTTTATGGACGCTGGTGTGGGCATTCTTTGCCACCTTTCTCAATTTCATTTTCGGAACCCTGCTTGCAATGATGATAAACCGTCCCTCCATCCGTCTCAAGGGGCTTTGGCGTACTGTTCTGGCCACCACCATCGCAGTTCCTCAATTCGTTTCCCTTATGGTGATAAGGTCTATGCTACAGCCTCAGGGTATCATCAACAGGCTGCTGCAAAACGGAGCTCTTATCGCATCCCCTCTCCCCTTTCTCACAGATACTGCCTTTGCCAGAGCTCTCGTTATCATTGTCAACCTCTGGATAGGTATTCCCTATACCATTCTTCAGGTAACGGGTGTGCTGAACAATATTCCAAAGGAGCAGTACGATGCCACCAAGGTGGACGGCTGCAACGCCTTTCAGACCTTTATGAACGTGACAGTGCCCTATATGATGTTCGTTCTGACACCTTATCTTATAACCCAGTTCACAGGAAACATTAACAATTTCAACGTGATCTATCTTCTGACACGTGGCGAACCCATTACAGTAGGCAATTCTGCAGGTGATACCGACCTGCTCATAACGTGGCTATATAAGCTTTCAGTTGACCAGCAAAAATACAATCTTGCGGCCGTTATCGGAATACTGACTTTTATCGTGCTTTCTGCGGTTGCGCTGATCACCTATAATAACTCAAGATCATACAAAAACGAGGAGGGCTTCAAATGAAAAGGCGCCGTATCGCCGTGGACACAGTTATTTATATCTTTCTCACCCTTCTCTGCATATTGTGGCTCCTGCCCTTTTTCTGGCTGATAATGCAAAGCTTCCGCTCAGAGCCCGGCCAGTTTATAGAGACGTTTTTGCCCAAAAGCTACACTCTTGACAACTACGTTCGTCTCTTTACGGAAACAAACGTTATAAATTTTTCAAGAATGTTTTTGAATACTCTTGTTATCGCAGTTTGCACCTGCATTATCAGCACCTTTTTCGTGCTTTCCGTCTCCTTTTGCACCAGCCGGCTGAAATTCCCTTTCCGCCGCCCATATATGAACACGGCACTTGTGCTGAATCTGTTTCCCGGATTTATGTCTATGATAGCCGTTTACTTCATACTGAAGGCTCTGGGACTCACGGAGGGTGATATGATCCCTCTGGCGCTTATTATCGTTTTTTCGGCAGGCTCGGGAACGCAGTTCTACGTTATGAAGGGATATATGGACACCATTCCACGTGCGCTCGACGAGGCGGCCGCCATTGACGGCTGCACTAAATGGCAGATATTTACAAGGATCACCCTGCCCCTTTGCAAGCCAATGATAGTTTACCAGGTGGTCACCTCCTTTATGGCCCCCTTTGTGGACTTTATTTTTGCAAGGATCATCGTCCGTGCAGAGGCCAAATACTATACCGTCTCCATCGGACTCTGGAGTATGCTTGAGAGGGAGTACGTTTGGGACTGGTATACACGCTTCTGCGACGGTGCGGTTCTGGTTTCCGTGCCGGTTGCGGTCCTCTTTATCGTAACTCAAAAGTATTACAGAGAAGCCATGTCCGGCTCGGTGAAGGGATAAAATAAGTATGAACAGAACCATTCGTGAAAGGAAAAGCCTTGGCAAAGGCTTTTCTCTCATATCAGGCTACGCTCTTTCTCTTGCAGGACTTTTCGGCATGGGCATAGGAGCAAGGATCAAAGACCTGAGCATTGACAAAGAAATGGTCTTTGCAACGGCGGCCATTGGAATGAGGGCAGCCTCGGCCATTGCCATACCGATTTTTGCAAGCCTCATCTGCAGAGAATTTGAAAACAAAAAAATCAAAGGCAAGCTACTGCTTGCCTTACTTTTTATCGCCCTCGTCTGCGAGCTCCCCTATGATATGCTGAACAGCGGTATGCCCTTTGATGCCAAAGGGTCAAACCCCGTTTTCGGAGTTCTCCTTTCTTTGATAATTCTTTGGTCAACTGACAGATACAAGAGTAGTTATGCAAAAGGAAAGCTCATATGCATATGTACCTCTGCAGCTGCTCTTTTCTGGGCGGCAACCCTTCGGATATGCGGCGGCTGGGCCTTCGTGCTTCTGACAGCGGCATCATCCCTCTTAAAAAACAACAGCCTGCTGCTACCCCTTTCATATGCTGCCATACTTTCAGCAGGCTCCCTTATCTCCCCTTATTATATCCTTGCCCCTATAGGCGCCTTGGCCGCAGCAGGACATCATACCTGCGATACAAGTAAAGGTCTCCTGCAAAAGAGCCTGCCCACGTACCCTGCTATGCTGATCATTATTGCTGTTTTTTTCTCGTTTTTTAAATAAATTTCAAATTGCTATTGACATTTTGTACCGCCTATTGTATTATTGTATTAGTACAGTAATACAGAAAGGAGTATTTAATGGAAATAAGATTCGAATCGGGTAAGCCTATCTTTTTGCAGATAGAAGAGCATTTGCGAAATTACATCGCATCCGGTCGCTTCAAGCCGGATGAAAAGCTACCCGGTGTTCGCGAGCTTGCGCTGCAGGCAAACGTTAACCCCAACACCATGCAAAAGGCCCTGACAAATCTTGAGGCCGAAGGCCTTATTATCACCAGAGGCACCAGCGGAAAGTTCGTTTGCGGTGATTCTCAGATTATTGAAAACGCAAAAAAGCGTATCATTGAGGATCTTGCCGCCGAATTCAGAGAAAAATGTCACCTTATCGGGGTCAGCCCTCACGATGTGGCCATGCTTCTCTCAAATGATCATAATACAGAAAGCGAGGATACAAATGAGTAACATTCTTGAGTGCGTTCATCTGACGAAGAAGTACGGGCACAATATCGCACTTAACGACGTCTCCGTTTCCATTCCCTCCGGAAAGATCGTTGGTCTTCTCGGCCCCAACGGAAGCGGAAAAACCACCCTTATCAAGCTGATTGCAGGCCTGCTCGTTCCCAACGGCGGAGAGCTTTACATAAACGGATCAAAGCCCGGCCCCGAGACCAAGGCAATCATCTCCTACCTTCCCGAGCGCCCCTATTTTGACCCCTCTATGAGGATCTGTGAAATGCTCGATTTCTTTGCAGATTTCTATGCAGATTTCGATATGGAGAGAGCGGTGAAAATGCTCTCAGACCTTGGCATTTCTCAGGATGCAAAAATGAAGACCCTTTCCAAGGGCACAAAGGAGAAGGTGCAGCTCGTTCTCGTTATGTCCCGCCGCGCAAAGCTTTATCTTCTCGATGAGCCCATCGCCGGTGTAGACCCTGCAGCAAGAGACTATATTATGCGCACCATTCTCACAAACTACGGCGAGGATTCCACCATCCTCATTTCCACCCACCTTATTACAGATATCGAAAAGGTGCTCGATGAGTATATTTTCATCAGCAACGGAAATATTTTCCGTCAGGGCACCGTTGATGACGTCCGCACCGAAGAAGGCAAGAGCCTTGATGAGCTTTTCAGGGAGGTGTTCAGATGCTGAAGAAGCTGTTTCGGCATGATTTTGCCGCTATCGGAAGACATATGTGGCTGTTTTCCATAATCGTTTTTGCCACTACCGCACTGGGCTGTGCCTCAATTCTCGCTCTTGAGAATATAGATTTTGATCAAACCTCCGCCTTTTTCGACACTATTCAGCTCATTCTCACCTTAACGACGGTGATGAGCTTTCTTGCGATCTATGCATACGCAATTATCGGCACGGTAAATATCTTCAAGAGATATTACAACAATCTTTTCACAGACGAGGGATACCTGACCTTTACTCTCCCCGTTAAATCTTCTCAGATATTCGGTGCAAAGATCCTCTCCGCCATTGCGTGGCTGCTCCTAATCGGCATTGTTGAGGCCCTCTGCTTCTGCCTGTTTATGATCACTGCTTTACCTACATATGCTATTTCAAGTCTGCTGAACAACTTTGGCCAGATGATAACAACAGCTGCGGAAGCTGTGGGAGTATTCCAGCTTGTGATCTATATTATAGAGATCATAGTTGCTTCTCTGGCAACCGTCATTTATCAGATAGTTCTCGTATATATGAGCATCACCTTTGCAACAATTATTGCAAAAAAGCACAGAATGATAACCGGTGTGCTTATGTATTTTGTATCAAATATGCTGGTATCCATACTTATTACGGTGCTCGCCGCAATCACCACTGTAATTAGCTCCGCATTCTTCACGGCAGACTCTCTCACACATGAGATAATATCTGCAGAAATGCACGTTCAGCTCATCCAGTTCTTCCTGCTTTACGGCGGTGCAGCCACAGGCATCTATTTCTTCAACAGCTTTCTTCTTAAGAAAAAGCTGAATCTGCCCTGATAAAGCCAAAGAAAACCTCCGAAAATTTCCGGAGGTTTTCAAGCTTTCCGCATATAAGCTATCTTTCGTATTCAATAAAAAAGGACACCCAAAGGTGTCCTTTTTCATTTACTTAATTACTTAAGCATGCTTGCGATCTCGTCGCCGAAGTTCTCTTCCTTCTTCTCAAGGCCTTCGCCTCTCTCGTAAAGGTAGAAAGCTGCAACGGAGATGTCGCCGCCAAGCTCCTTAGCAGTATTAGCGATATACTTGCCAACGGAGATCTTGTCATCCTTAACGTATGCCTGGTCTACAAGGCAAACTCTCTCATAGAACTTGCCAAGCTTACCCATGATCATCTTCTCAAGGATAGCCTCAGGCTTGTTTGCATTCTTCTCATCGTTCTTGATCTGAGCGAGGAGAACGGACTTCTCTTCCTCAAGTGCGCTTTCGGGAACCTCGTCACGGCAAACGTAGCTGGGAGGAGAGCCTGCTGCGATCTGGAGAGCGATGTTCTTTGCGAATACAGCGAACTCGGGCTTCTCAGCGATTGCAGCGTCTGTGTTGAACTTAACTACAACACCTGTTGTGCCTGCACCGTGAATGTATGCAGATGTGATGCCCTCGATAACTACGAAGCGGCGGATGTTCATGTTCTCACCGATTGTGAAGATCATGTCCTTAACCTTTGCCTCAACTGTGAAGTTATCGTCATATGCGAGAGCGTTGAGCTCCTCAAGAGTTGCGGGCTTGTTAGCAAGGATAACCTTCTCAATGCCGCGAACGAACTCCTTGAAGGTCTCGTTCTTTGCAACGAAGTCTGTCTCAGCGTTAACCTCGATCATAACAGTAACGCCATTCTCGGACATAATATCTACTACACCCTCGGATGCGATTCTGCCTGCCTTCTTTGCTGCTACGGAAAGGCCCTTCTCACGAAGGATCTTTACTGCCTCATCAAAGTCACCGTTTGCCTCGTTAAGTGCCTTCTTGCACTCCATCATACCAATACCCGTCTTTGCGCGAAGCGCCTGTACGTCCTTTGCGGTAATGTTTGCCATAATCTATAATCCTTTCTCGTATTTTTGAAAAAATTACTCTG
>JAFQNM010000005.1 GCA_017395885.1 Clostridia bacterium
GCATACGGGAAGCGGAGCCGTTCTTGTTAAGGAAACTATCCGCTACGGCTTCGGCGTCCACCCCTCCGTTTCCGGAGTTCGCATACAGCCTCCCGCATATTTCCCTGCAAAGAAGGCAGAGCTTACCCTGAATGCCAAGGGATGCGAGATCAGCCTTTGCTACGAGGATAAGGGACAGGGCGTGAGAAAAACGGTGATCGAGGGCGCAGATGGCTATGACGAAAGCTTTGATGGCCTTATGAACACCACCGTATACTTTGTTCCCACAGAAAAAATGGGCAAAAAGATCACGATCACAATTACTGACTAATGAAAAAGCCTTGAAAAGCGTATGCTTTTCAAGGCTTTTTGCACAGGCCTATATATTCAGTAAATTCCTTTTTTAGTTTTTGAAGTTTGAAACTTGATTTGATATGTCATCCTGAGGAGATCATACTCTGTCGTTGGCGTTTGCACGTTTTTATTCTCACCGATAAGATAAATCCCCATTAGCTCTTTCCCTTTTTGAAGTTTTTCAGGGTCGTAGGGGCGGATTTCATATCCGCCTCTACAAGTTACAAGTTATCCTGCCCGTAAAGCCGGAATTTGAACTTTCTTTTACAAGCATTAGCGTTCATTTATATGGCAGGTTTGGCTTTAGGCAGGGATGGCTTTCTCTTTTTTTAAAAAATCCTCGCCGCCTCTTCCTTTTTTATATATTATATGCTATAATATTATGAATAATTATTTTAACAAAGAGGTATGGTTATGTGCGGATTTGTTGGTTTTACAGGTAATATCGTCAACCGCGCGGAGGTGCTTCGCAAAATGGCTGACAGGATCATACACCGTGGCCCCGATATGGAGGGCTACCACACAAGCGGCGAGGGTGAGGCTGACTCTGTCTCTCTCGGCTTCCGCCGTCTTTCCATTATTGACCTTGCTGACGGTGCTCAGCCTATGTACAACGAGGACCGCACCGTTGTTTCCGTTTTCAACGGTGAAATATACAACTTTATGGACATCCGCCACGAGCTTATCGCCAAGGGCCACGTTTTTAAGACCCGCTGCGACTCTGAGGTCATCGTTCACGGCTTTGAGGAATACGGAACAGGCCTTGCTGCTAAGCTTCGCGGTATGTTTGCCTTCGCCGTTTGGGATACGAAAACCAATTCTCTCTACGGCGCCCGTGACTTTTTCGGCATCAAGCCCTATTACTATACAAAAACTCCCTCCGGTCTCGTTTTCGGCTCTGAGATCAAAAGCTTCCTCGAGCATCCCGATTTCAGACGTGAGGTGAACCCTGAGGCTCTGCGCCCCTATCTCACCTTCCAGTACAGCGCTATGGAGGAGACCTTCTTCAAGGGCACCTTCAAGCTCCCCGCCGCTCACTGGTTCACCTACAAAAACGGTGAAATGCACGTTGAGCGCTACTGGGACGTTGATTTTACAAAAAAGACCTCCCTCTCCTACGATGAAAGCGCAGAGGAGATAGACCGCAGAGTACGTGAGTCTGTTAAGGCTCACCGTATCAGCGACGTTAAGGTTGGCTCCTTCCTCTCCGGAGGTGTGGACTCCAGCTATATCACCGCCTGCCTTATGCCTAACGACACCTTCTCGGTCGGCTTCGAAAGCACCGACGGCACCGCTCGCTTTGACGAAACAACGGAGGCTGCCGAGCTTTCCCGTATTCTGAACATCAAAAATCACTGCGATATGCTCACCAAGGAGCGCTGCCTTGAGGCCTTTGCTGATATCCAATACCATATGGATGAGCCTCAGTCCAACCCATCCTCCGTTCCCCTCTACTTCCTTGCACGCCTTGCCAAGGAGCACGTTACCGTTGTTCTCTCAGGCGAGGGCGCCGATGAGATATACGGCGGCTATGAGTGGTACGATGAGACCTCCTCAATGAGAAAATACAAGAAGATTCCCGGCCCCATCCGCCGTGCCTCCTCAAGCATTGCCCAGCGCCTGCCCTACTTCAAGGGCCACGATTTCATAATCAAGGGCTCCGGCCGACCTGAGGACTGGTTTATCGGTCAGGCTCTCGTCTTTGACGAGAAGGAGGCCTACGACATCCTTAAGCCTAAATACAGAGTAGGCCCCTCGGCACGTGAGGTTGCGGCTCCTATTTACGACAGAGTCAAGGGTCTCTCCGAGCTTGAGAAAAAGCAGTATCTCGATCTTAACCTCTGGCTACCCGGAGATATTCTCCTCAAGGCCGACAAAATGAGCATGGCTCACTCCCTTGAGCTTCGAGTTCCCTATCTCGACCGCTTCGTTATGGAGGAGGCTGCTGCCTACCCCGCATCCTATAAGATCGCAGGCGACACAAAGGCCGTTCTCCGTACCGCCGCAAACAAGACCCTGCCCGATGAATGGGCAAACAGAAAGAAAAAGGGTTTCCCCGTTCCCATCGTTCAGTGGCTGCAGGACCCCGCCTTTGCCGCTAAGGTAAGGAGCGCCTTTGAATCTGATATTGCCGCTGAATACTTCGATCAGGAAAAGCTCATCGGTCTCCTCTCAGACGTTCCCCACCACCGCCGAAAGATCTGGACCGCATACACATTCCTTGTATGGCACTCTCAGTTCATTGGCTGATAAGGACTAAATTAGAGGTATAACTATGGTAAACAATATAATTCCCGTTTTTCTCGGCGCCGATCTTAACTGCTATAACTTTGCCAGAGCCTTCCACGAGGCTTACGGCGTTAAATCCTACGCCTTCGGCCGCTATGAGATCTCTGCCACCAAGTATTCCAAAATAATAAACTTCTCCGTTGTTCCCGATATCGACAACGAGGATACCATGATAAAGGTGCTCACCGACTTTGCTAAAGAGCACCAGGGTGCAAAAATGTACCTCTTCGGCTGCACGGATGATTATGCGGCTATGATAATCCGCAGAAAGGCCGAGCTACCTCAGTTCATTGCCCCCTCTCCCTCTGCCGATCTCTATACCTCCATCCAGAAAAAGGCTGAGTTTTATGAGGTTTGCGAAAAATTCGGCATTCCCTATCCCGATACGGTAGTTCTCTCCTCCGTTCCCGAGGAGACCGCCGTTACCGCCGAGGCTCTCGGCTTTGATTACCCCATCGTTGTAAAGCCCTCCTCCAGCGTTGATTACTGGAAATTCCCCTTTGACGGAATGAAAAAGGTCTACTTCGCAAAGGATCCTGCAGATACCGTTCGTATTGCAGGTGAGATATACGGCTCAGGCTATCCCGACCGCCTCATTCTTCAAAAGGTGGTTCCCGGCGGCGACTCACATATGAGAGTTCTCACCGCCTTCTCAGACGAAAACGGCAAGGTGAGGGCTATGTGCCTCGGCCACACTATGATCGAGGAGCACACCCCCAAGGGTCTCGGAAACCACGCCGCCATAGTAACGGAGCCCGTTTCAGACTATGCCTTTGCAGAGAACATCAAGAATATGCTTGAGGCCCTTCACTACACAGGCTTTTCCAACTTTGACATCAAATATACAGGCGAGGGCAACGATTTCAGAGTGTTTGAGATCAACCTCCGCCAGGGCAGAAGCAACTTCTACGTTACAAGCTGCGGTATGAACATCGCCCGTCTTGCCGTTGAAAAATGGGCAGACGGCGGCAGCGATTGCACACTTAACGAAAACCGCCACTTCTGGCATTTCGTTCCCGCATCCGTTGCATTTGAGTATACAGAGGACAAAAAGCTGGTCGAGACTGCCAAAAAGCTGAAAAGAGAGGGAAAGAGCACCTCTTCCCTCAGCTACAAGCACGACCTCTTTATGAATCCTCTCCGTGCTGCCTGCGTTTTCGTTATGAGCCACAGGCAGAAGAAAAAGTTTAAGATATATTACCCTAAGAACAGCTGAAAGGCTACCGTCATTCTTCATTTTTCCGAAAGGAGTGTCCGATATGAACACAATAAAGCGTCCCCTCCTCGGTATTCTCGGAGGCCTCGGCCCCATGGCAAGCGCATATTTTTATGAGCTGATCACCGCTCATACCAAGGCAGGCTGCGACCAGGACCATATCGACATTATCCTCTCCTCACGGGCCTCCACACCGGACAGAACTGCCTTTATTACAGGCAGAAGCCTTGAAAGCCCTCTGCCCTATATGATAGAGGACGCCAAAAGGCTGGACGTTTACGGAGCTGACGTTATCGTTATCCCCTGCAATACTGCCCACTACTTCGTTGAAGAGGTGAGGGCAAACGTTTCTGTTCCCGTTCCCAGCATCATTGAGGAAACAAGCCTGCACCTGAAGCAGGCCGGCTACAAAAAGGCCGGTATTATGGCAACCTCAGGCACCGTTTCCTCCGGCTCCTATCAGGAGCAGCTGAAAAGCCTGGGCCTGTCATATGCCGTTCCCGATGAGGCGCACCAGCAGTATCTCCACGAGCTGATCTATGACGACGTTAAAAGCGGAAGAGATCCCGATATTGAAAAGTTCTATGCCGTTGCAAGGCATTTGACCGAAAAGGGCTGCGATAAGCTTATTCTCGGCTGCACCGAGCTCTCTCTCATAAATCGCGCCGTTGGCAACGACAGCCTCTTCTGCGATTCGCTGGAGGTGCTGGCATACACCGCTATCACAGCCTGCCAAAGCACACCCATCGGCTTTTCTGAGGATTTTGAACAAAGGTGAACCATGAAGCTTTCTGAACTGATAAAAAACATCCCCCATTCGGGAGATGGCGATATTGAAATTGAAAAGATCGAATACAACTCCCTGAAATCTGCCGAGGGAGACCTTTTCGTCTGCCTGCCCGGCGCCAAAAGAGACGGCCACGATTTTGCCCCCGGAGCATATGAGCGTGGCACCCGTGCATTTCTCGTTGAGCACACCGTTGACCTGCCTGCCGATGCCGTTCAGATAATCACCCCCGATACAAGAGCCGCTCTTGCCACCCTTGCCGCAGATTTTTACGGCAACCCTGCAGACAAGCTCCATATCATAGGCATTACCGGCACAAAGGGCAAAACAACAACGGCTCTGCTCGTAAGCTCTATTCTTAATGCAGCAAACAAAAACTGTGCATATATCGGCTCGAACGGCGTTATCATCAACGGCCGCCATATCGAAACCGTTAACACCACCCCCGAAAGCCTCCAGCTCCACCACTTCTTCTCCATGATGGTCGAGGAGGGCGTGGAATATGCGGTGCTTGAGGTATCCTCTCAGGCACTGATGCACAACAGAGTAGACGGCATACCCTTTGAGGTGACGGCATACACCAACCTCTCTCCCGACCATATCGGCGAGGGAGAGCACGCAGATTTCGAGGAATATAAAAACGCCAAAAAGCGCCTTTTTGACAGGTTTTGTGCAAGGGCTGCAGTTTATAACGCAGACGACCCATACTCTGAATATATGATAAGCGGTCACACAGGCGAGAGGATATCCTTCTCCCTTGAGGGCAGTGCTGATCTCTCCGCCACAGAGCCAAGGCTTTACAGGGAAGAGACCTCTCTCGGTATCTCCTTTGATTGCAGGGCAAGCACCGCCGAAATTCCCGTCCGTCTTATGACTCCCGGCACCTTCAGCGTGTACAACGGCCTTTGCGCCATGGGAATATGCTCCTGCTTCGGCGTTTCTGCAGAGGAGTGTGCAGCCGCTCTCGCACGCACACCGGTTCAGGGCAGATTCGAGATAGTTGAGGGCACACCGGGGATCACCTTCGTTATTGATTATTCCCACAACGGCATCAGCCTTACCAAGGCTCTCCTTACCCTACGCGAATACGAGCCGGAAAGACTTATTTGCGTTTTCGGCAGCGTTGGAGGCAGAACAGAATGCCGCCGCAAAGAGCTGGCAGAGGCCGCCTCTCAGTATGCGGATTACTCTATCATCACATCTGACAACCCGGATTTTGAAGACCCCGACAACGTTATCCGAGATATTGCCTCCTTTATGGGCGATGCGGAATATGAATGCATTACAGACAGAAAAGAAGCTATTGAAAAAGCCGTTTCCATTGCAAAAAGCGGAGATATTATCCTCTTTGCGGGAAAGGGCCACGAAACGTATCAGCTTATATGCGGCGAAAAGGTCCCCTTCTCTGAGAGAGATATTATTGAGGAGGCCGCGGCCGCTCTTGCACTTAACTAACTATTATGAGCTTTGAAATTATTGATTTTCACACTCACCCCTTTCTCACGCCTCTGACAAACATTTGCGATCATACCGACGTTTTCGATATGGACACGGATTATACCGTGGAGCTTATGAAGGGACTTGGCGTATCCCGCATTTGCGGCAGCGTTGCCTTTGTTGGCGAATACGGCAGCTGCTGGTGGGATAAGATACGCCACAACAACGACGAGGCTCTCAGGCTTCGTGAAATATACGGAGATTTCTATATCCCCGGCTTTCACGTTCATCCCGACTACGTTCGCGAATCTATGGAGGAGATCGAGCGTATGCACGCCATGGGTATTGATCTTATAGGCGAGCTCGTTCCTTATCTGGACGGTTGGGGGAGCTTTACAAACAAGAACTTTTATGAGATCCTCAGCCTTGCCGAGGAATATGAAATGACCCTCAGCCTCCATAGCGGCGAGGTGCCCGAGCAGGGTATGCTTGCAGAGCATTTCCCCCGCCTCAAGGTCGTTTCTGCCCACCCCGGCGAATACCACGATTTTATGCGCCACGTTGAGTGGATGAAGCGCTGCGATAACTTCTATCTGGATATTTCCGGCTACGGAGTTTTCCGCCACGGTATGCTCAGATCAGGCATAGACAAATGCTCGGCAGAGAAATTTCTCTTCGGCTCGGATTACCCCACCTGCAATCCTGCAATGTATATCGGTGCGGTCACACTGGACCCCTCCATCAAGGATTCTGAGCGTGAGCTTATACTTTCGGGCAACGCAAAAAGAATACTCGGACTTTAAATGCAAACAGAAATCCCCTGATTTATCAGGGGATTTCTGTTTTTATTACAAAACAAGGCCAAGATCGGTGCCTGAGTGCCTCATTATGTTTTTGTTATGAGAGAGCAGGCTGACAAGCACCGTTGAGCAGGCGATTCCTACCGCAGCCTGAATGAGGTTTCCCGTTATATTGGGAAGGGCTCCTGCAGGAGAGTACAGTATGCATTCAAGGACAAAATAGCCGCCAACCATTACGGCCTCTGCCGCCACGGATGCAACAAGCGCCATGGGTACGGCTGCCTTCGTTTTTGAAAAGCGGCGGAATATGAGGATATACACGGTCGCCATCAGCCCCTTTATCACAAAGGTTGCAGGCGCATAAATACCGTATCCGAGGATCAAGTCGGCAAGGGCGCTGCCAAGCCCTGCCGCAAAAAAGCCCCAAAGCGGGCCCACAAAGAAGGCGCAGGCTGCAATAAGCGTATCTCCAAGATTTGCATAGCCGCCGTTTCCGAGAGGGATGGGAAGCGCGGCTGTGGCAACGCAGATAAGTGCACAAAAAAGTGATGCCGTTACAAGCCTCTTCAAATCTGTTTTCTTCAAAAAAGTCATCCCCTTTCCAAATATACACCCATTATAGCACCGTTACCTCTTTTTGAAAAGAGTTTTTCTCTATATTTGTAAACATTCAAAATCAACTAATAATTCATTGACAAAAATGCACTTAAATGATAAAATTATGTAAGTAACTATATGAACGGAGGATACTCTATCATGAAAACGATCAAAGACAAGCAGCTTCTCGTTGCTGCAGATTTTGCAGGCGTTGAGCTCAAGGATTATATCTGTGCTCACCTTGAAAAGCACGGCTGGACTATTACCGATATCGGCGTTAAGAGCCTTGACGATCCCAACCCCGAAATGTTCCACCGCATCGGTCTTAAGGTTGGTGCCAAGATCGCTGAGGGCGAGTTTGAGCGCGCTCTCATTTTCTGCGGTACAGGCATGGGCATTCACATTGCTGCAAGCAAGTGCCCCAGAGTTCACGCTGCCGTTGTTGAATCCCCCCACGCTGCTCTCCGCGCTATCACAGGAAACAACGTTAACGTTCTCGCTATGGGTGGCCACTGGATCGGAAAGAACCTGGGCATCGAGATCGCAGAGGCTTATCTCTACCACAACCTTGGCGATGGCTATGAGTGGTGGCCTAACTTCTATGAATTCCACAAGCTCGCTTATGATGAGCTTAACGAGTTTGACTACGAGACCTTCAAGAAGAACGGCTTCGAATTCCCCGATGCTATCGACATTCCCCTCGATGCTTGCGATAAGCCCGAGGAGCTTAAGTACAGATAATTTTCAGGTGATGTTGCGGAGGGTTCGCCCGCCGCAGCATCATTTTTGCTTATTTTGGTTTTTTGTAAAGGACTTTTATAAAAGTGACAGAATTTGACAGAATACCGAGGGAGGTCTTTGAAGAGGCTCAGAAATTCGGAGTGCTTGAAAAGGATATTCTCTTTGCCGCTCACGCAGATAAAAACCCCGAGGGCGTTTTTTGCGATAACTGGATGCTCATCACCGAGGATGAGATCATTATGATCGGCGGCATTGAGCTCGTTACCCACAAGGAGAACGCCAGATGGAACGACAAAATGAAGCTTTGCGTTAAGTATTCGAGCATCTCCGTGAACAGGCTTCAAAGACGTGACCTTTCGGATTTTAAGGTTGAAAAACAAATATCCGGCTGTATTATGACAGCCTATAACAAAAAAACAGGCTCCTACTGCCTTATCACCTACCTCAGCTGCAAGTATGAGGAGGATCTGCAGGAGCTTTGCCGCCTCCTCAACCCCAAAAAGGAGGAGCACAACTCTCCTGAGGGCGAAGATGCTACCGATGACAAAAAGGGCCACAGGCACGGCCCTCCCCCCGGAATGGAGCACGGCGGCAAAAGAAAAAAGGAGGATGCTTTTTGCCCCAAATGCGGCAGAAGATATCCCGACCCTCACAACAAAATATGCCCCAACTGCATTGACAAGGCAAGCGTTATCAAAAGGCTTTTCTTTTTCGTTAAAAAATACAGCTTCAGCGTTATCATAATCCTCCTTGCCATGGTTGCGGTCAGCGCCATCGGCGTTATCTCTCCATACGTCAGCTCCGGTTTCTTCTACGATCAGGTGCTCACCGCAGGCGGAAAGTTTTACGGAGAGGTGCTCCTCGTTATTATGTTGATAGTTTCTCTCAAGGTGCTTTCGCTCCTTGTTGATATGGTAAACAACATCATCACCGCCAGGATCGTTCCAAAGCTTGTCTACGATATGAAAAAAACTATTTTCGATTCTGTAGAAAAGCTCTCTCTCGGCTTCTTCACAAACAGAAGGACCGGCGCCCTTATGAATCAGGTAAACGGAGATGCAAACACAATATACTGGTTCTTTGTTGAGGGACTTCCCTATCTCATCGTTAACATCTTCCAGACAGTGGCCGTTGCGGTGCTTATGTTCTTCATAGACTGGCGCCTCTCTCTGGTTGCCCTCATTTTCTGCCCTCTTTGCTTCTGGCTTGTTAAGCTTCTTTCCCACACGATGAAGAAGTTCCATGCCAAAAGATATGCGGCGGCCCGCTCTATGAACGGTCAGCTCTCAGACGTGCTTTCCGGCGTACGAGTAGTTAAGGCCTTCTCCAGAGAAAAGGAGGAGATAGAACGGTTTAACGACAAGAGCCGCCACCTGGCCGACACGGACAGGTCTATGAGCATCTTTGCAGGAACGGCCTTTCCCGGAGTTACCTTTCTTTTCACCCTCTCCTCGGTTCTGGTGCTCGGCGTTGGAGGCTGGCTCGTTATTATCGGAGATATGACCTACGGTACTCTTATGACCTTCACGGCATATTCCGCAATGCTCATCTCTCCCCTTATGTTCTTCGTTAACATCACCCAGAGCATTACCAACTGCTTTAATGCCACCTACCGGCTTATGGAGGTTATGGATGCTGAGCCTGAGGTTTTCGAAAAGGATGACGCCATAACTATTGACGATTTCAGGGGCGAGATCCGCTTTGAGGACGTGACCTTTGGCTACGATAAAACAAGAAAGGTCATTGAGGACGTTTCTATGCACATCCCTGCCGGTGCAAAGATCGGAATAGTCGGTCACACGGGTGCCGGAAAATCTACCATTGCCAATCTGCTTATCCGCCTTTACGATACGGACATGGGCAGGATCACCATTGACGGCGCAGACGTTCGGGATCTTACCTTTGAGACCCTGCGAAAAAACATTGCGATCGTTTCTCAGGAGACCTATCTTTTTCAGGGAACCATTCTTGACAACATCCGCTACGCTAAGCCCTCTGCCACTATGGAGGAGATCATAACCGCCTCCAAAATATCCGGTGCACACGATTTTATTATCAAGCTGCCCGACGGATACTCTACCAGACTCGGCTGGGGCTATAAGGAGCTCTCAGGCGGAGAAAGACAGAGAGTTTCCATTGCCCGTGCCATTCTCAGAGACCCAAAGATCCTTATTCTCGATGAGGCCACCAGCGCAATGGATACAAAGACCGAGCGGGCAATTCAGGCTGCCCTTGAAAAGCTCACCGAGAACAGGACAACCATTATGATCGCTCACCGTCTTTCCACCCTCCGCGATTGCGAAAAGCTCTTCGTTATCGAGCACGGAAAAGTGGCCGAGGAGGGCACCCACCTTGAGCTTATACACAAAAAGGGAATATACTACAAGCTTTATACTCTCCAGTATCAGGCTCTCAAAAATGCAGGCGTTGGTGAATAACTGCATACTCCATTATACCCGCTTTGCCCGGCAAAACGGAGAAAGGGAAATCTTTAAATGAGTGAAAATAAATATACCCTTGCAGATGCTGCAGGGATAATATACCTTGACAAAACAAATGCCACCTTTTTCAGAGAAGGGGACTTTATAGGAGCAGAGCTCAAGGGCGAGGACGGAACCTGCTCTCGCCACGGCAGAGTATGGCTGCACCGTTCCTTCCCCTTCGATATGCTCTACGAGTATATCTCCGTTCAGAACAAGGACCAGGAGGAGCTTGGCCTTATAAAAAACGTGGCAGCCTTTGACGAAGACCAGCAGGCCATACTTCGCGATGAGCTTGAAAGAAAATACTATACCCCCCAGATCAAAAAAATACTCACCCTGAAGGAAACGAGAGGCTTCTCCTTCTGGAAGGTGATTGCAGATTGCGGCGAGCTTAGCTTCACCCTTCAGGATACCTCAAAGAGCATCTCCCGTATCGGCGCAGACAGAGCCTTTATATTCGATATATGCGGAAACAGATATGAGATCAAGTCGCTCTCGGGGCTTGACAAAAACAGCTACAGAAAGCTGGAGCTCTATCTGTAACGGAGGATAATATGGCAAAAAACAAAAGCAATTCGCCGTACATCTCCGTTGAGTTCGACCTTGCCCCCACCTCCAAAAGAGAAAGGCTGGAGGGCAGAGCCGATTTCTACCCCGACAGGATAGAAATATATAACGGAGAACGGCAAACGACCGTCAGCACCGAGGGTATAAAGCGCTACAAATGCCCCAGAGGTGTTGGCTGCATTATGCTTGAGGCAGAGGGTGAGAAGGGAGACATACTTATTCTCCGAGCCACCATGGAGCACTCGGAAACTGTTGCCGAGGCAGTAAAGCAGCTTAACCGTGCCCTCGATACGGGAGCTTTCGCCGGCATGGATCAGATCGCGGGAATGCTTTGCCCCAAATGCCACCGCCCCTTCCCCCCCGGCTCAAAGACCTGCCCCCGCTGTGCAGATAAGGGCAAATACCTTCTCCGCCTCTGGAAAATGGCTAAGCCCTTTCGTAAATATATCTATATTTCCGTTATAATCTACTTCATCATATCCGGCATCAACCTGCTGATCCCCTATTTCAACAGGATTCTGGTGGATGAATATATCAACTCCGGCAACGTTCCCGAGGTTGCAAAATACGTGATCGCCGTGGCCATGATCCTTCTTGTCAACATCGTTTCAAGACTGCTCTCCATGGTCAGGACCTATACCCAGACTATCGCCTCCAACAAGGTGATCGTCCGCCTCCGTGAAATAATCTTCGATAAGATCCAGCACCTTTCCCTTGCACGTGTTTCAAAGCGCACCTCCGGAGAGCTTATGAACCGTGTTACCGAGGATACAGGCACCATTCAGCGGTTCATTACCGACGATATCGGCGCCCTCATCGAGCAGGTGCTTATGCTTCTCGGCGTTGGCATTCTCCTCTTTGCCTATAACTGGAAGCTTGCGCTTCTTATCATCCTGCCAATGCCCCTCGTTGTTCTTTCCCACAGACTGATGTGGAGATTTTTGCGGGCAAGGTACGGCAAGCAGTGGCACCTTGGCGCTCAGGCAAACACCATTCTCCACGATATCTTCTCGGGCATCCGCGTTGTTAAGGCCTTCGGCACGGAAAAGGCCGAAAGAGAAAGATACGATCACTCCATCAACGAGGAAAAGAAGATAAGAGCCTCAAACGAAACGTATTTCGCCGTCATCTCCCCCATTACGAGCTTTCTGATGGGAGTTGGAGAGTTCTTTCTGCTTGCCTTTGTTGGCAACGCCATTCTCGGCGGAACGATGACCTTTGGCGAAATGCAGCAGTTCTCTGCCTACGTTGGCCTTATATACGGCCCTCTCCGCTGGCTTGCAATGATGCCAAGAAGACTTACCATGACTATGACCAGCGTGGTCAAGGTGTTTGACGTTATCGACGAGGAGTCGGACGTTGCCGACAGGGATGACGCAGTTTCTGCCGACGTTAAGGGAGATATTGAGATCAAAAACGTTTCCTTCGGATACGAAAGCGGAAATACTGTCCTTCACAACATCAACCTTACCATCAGGCCCGGCGAGATGATAGGCATCGTCGGCCGCTCAGGTGTTGGAAAATCTACCCTCATAAACCTTATTATGAGAATGTATGACCCGGACGACGGCTCCATCTCCATCGGAGGAACCGATATCAGAGATATGACCCAGGAATCTCTCCGCCGCCAGATGGGAGTTGTTCTTCAGGAGACTATGCTCTTCTCCGGCACCCTATACAACAACATTGCATACTCAAAGCCTGATGCCACACCGGATGAGGTCATAACTGCGGCAAAGCTTTCAGGCGTTCACAAGTTCGCCATCAAGCTGGCCGACGGCTACAACACTATCATCGGCGAGAAGGGATACACCCTCTCAGGCGGTGAGAGACAGAGAGTTGCCATTGCAAGAGCGCTTCTCCACGACCCACGTTTTATTATCCTTGACGAGGCAACAAGCGCACTTGATACGGAGACCGAAAAGGATATTCAGGATGCCCTGCAGCAGCTTATTGCAGGCAGGACTACAATTGCCATTGCACACAGGCTCTCTACCCTGAGAAATGCCACACGCCTTGTTGTTCTTGACCGTGGCGAGGTTGCCGAGGTGGGAACACACGACGAGCTGATGAAGAAAAAGGGCCTCTACTTTGACCTTGTAATGGCCCAGCGCCAGATGTCCAAAATGGGATGACCCTGTTTTAACACTAAAAAGGACGAAAGCTTCGCAAAGAAGCTTCCGTCCTTTTTATCTTCAAATTAATATTGTCTTTTTTTAAAAAAGGCTCAACAAACGTATTGAATTATGTTATACTTATAAAAAACGGTAAAAAGGAGGTATTATTATGAACAGGCCTTGTGTAAGACTCGCTTCTCTTGCTCTTATTGCAGCCTTTTTATTCACTCTTGCCCCCTTTTCTGTTGTTGCCGATTCGGAAAGCTCCCCCCTTGCCGTCTCCCTTGACATCTTCAACAAGGATCTCTGGATAAGCAGCGACGGCGTTTTTGATATTTCCGTTACCGACACCGATGAAAGAAGATCAGTCTCTGTCAGCGCAGAAAGAAATACCCGCTCTATGACGTTTGGCGTCCGTATACCGGAGACCGATCTTTCCCTATACAACGAGCTTGCCATCACCTTTGCCCTAATCGGTGACGATACCGGCCACACCGTTTCTGTTTTCGCAAAGGGAACATCAGGCTCCCACAAAGAGGAGATCAAACTTACCTCAGGTGAAAAAACTCTTTATCTTCCTCTGGAAACAGGCACCCTTACAGACATCAGCTTTACCGTTTCCGCCTCCGAAAGTGAGGGCTCTCTCGGCTATTTCACCCTTACGGACATAAGCGCCGACAACGGCTACACCTACTACTACTCAAGGCTCTTTGGCGCCACCGACCTTTACTCCGAAAACAAACACGAAAAGATCGGAGCGGCATCTCCGTTACCCCCGAAAGCAGCTCACTCTCCCTTTATGCCGATTTTGAAAGCAACTTCTCTTCAAAAGAGGACGTTCTCACCTATTTCACTATCGGCGGCGGCCTTACCTCGGGAAGCATACGTGCCTGTATCACGTACGGCGACGGCACCTTCTACGAAACAAACGTCAGCACCGTAGCCGGTGACGGCACCTACTCCTTTATTACCAAGGGCGGCTTTGACTCTTACTCTCTCCTGCTTTTCGACCTGCCCTCTGCAGTTACCTCCGTTAAATTTACAAGTGGCGGAATTTTTTCCTTGGGCGAAAGCAAGAAAAGCATAGGCGCCATTTCCTCCTGCCGCTATGACGGAAAGGAGCTTACCGTTTCAGGCTCCCTCTCCAACGATGCCTCCGTTCAGTATTACGGCTCTAAAATTTTTCTCTATGCCATTCCCGCCTCTGCCGTGCCGAGCTATGACCTTTCTGAGCTTTCTCCCATTGCCCAGACAGGCTTCTCTACAAAATTCCGTATCAGCGCGGATCTTGACAGAACCTATGCCGAATATTTTTATCTGACAGTGCTTGATACCAAAGAGGGCCTTTTGCCTATTGGCGGTCTCACCGCACCGGCAGGCGGTCAGGTCTCTGCCACCGCAACAAACGCAGTTTCTGCCATTCACGGCGCAGATGCGGCAGACCTTTTTGAAACAA
>JAFQNM010000049.1 GCA_017395885.1 Clostridia bacterium
ACTATATCACCCGCTACCTGCGAGCACTTAAGAAATGCGCAGAGGACGGCACCGATATTGCCGGCTACTGGTACTGGGCGCTTCTGGATAACTTTGAGTGGGGCGGCGGCTTCACCGAGCGCTTCGGTCTCGTTTATATGAACTATGAAAACCTCGAGAGGATAAAGAAGGACTCCTTCGACTTCTACCGAGAGGTAATGGCAACAAACGGCGAAAATATCTGAAAAAATACCCGTTACCTTTGGTAACGGGTATTTCTGCTTGTCGATATCTTTATCGACAAGCAGCTTCAGGCTGTCGCAAAGGATGCAAATTTTGGTTTTGCGGTTCTCGTCGCCGTACAAAGGTACAGCAGAGGCCGCAAAAGCAAAAAGCTTGAGAACCCCTGAAAAATCAGGGGTTCTCTTTTAACAAGCAGTTAAATTATCATCAAGCTCTGTTATTTGCAAAATATATGGATTTCGTTTTTCTTTGTTCTGCATTTTAGGCGGTCTGCGCCTTTTCCGACGGTCTGAAAAATACCCGTTACCATAAAGGTAACGGGTATTTTTATTGTCATTTTAAATTTTTACTTGAGATAGAAGGAATCTACGATATAGCTATCAAGGTCTGAGAGGTTATCCATTGAAATATCATAATAGAAAAGATAGCAGATCTTGAAGTTCTCCTCATCAACTCCTATGAGCTGGGCGCTTCTGTATACCGGGTTCTCATAGGGATGCTTTACCATGGTTACATCATAGCCTCCCGCTGTTGCAACGTAATCCGTTTCCTGCTCATCGGGATAAACCTCATAAAATACGTTGGCCGCCTTCATTATGTTGACCTGCTCCTCAAAGCTCTCCTCATCGTAGGTGACAAACAGGCCAACGGTATACACGTTATAAAGCAGTGCGGCACGGCTGTATTTATAGGTTATCTGCAGGTCGGTATACTCTCCCAGAGAGGAGATTGCAGGCATATATTTATCAGAATCCGTAACACGGGCAAGATACTGGCCATATTCCTCAGGGTCTGCGGTATACATTTCTGTTGAGCAGGCAGTGAGAAAAGCACACGTTATAAGGCAAAGGGCAAGCAGCAAGCATATCTTTCTCATTATTATCGTTCCTTTCTCTCTTGTCTCTTTTTTTGCGTTATTATACTATATTATACTCTCTTTCTCCCGTTTGTCAAGAGGGGGCCCCTGCAAATAATAAGGCCGAAATCTGTGCCGTTTCTTGACTTTAACGACCTTTTGATATATAATATAATGAATATATATTTTTTACGGAGGTGCATTATGAAAAGATTTCTTTCTACTTTAATTGCACTGGCGATCACTATCTCACTTCTTGCCGCCTGCTCACCCTCCGAAGCGGATGACAGCTATTTCTCCCGCATCAAGCGAGACGGCAGCGGAAGGCTCTCCGTTTCCCTCTCCCATACCTCCAAGGAAGGCTCCCCCTTAAGCGAAAGGGAGCTTGAGGAAATATATGAGGAGGCCTGCACCGTTTTCTCCGATGCCAGAGCCCTCCTCTCCACTGCGAACGCAGGCCCGCTCTGCGCTCTCAATGCCCCCGTTGAAACAGTTTTTGATATTGACCCCGTTATTATCGAGGAAATACAGAACGCCTTCAGGCTTTCTGAGCTTACCGACGGTCTTTACCAGCCTGCAGGCGGAGTTCTCACCTCTGCCATTCGCTCCGGCAACGCCCCCGACCATGCAGTTCTGGCCCTTGCCTCTACCCATATGGGAACAGACAAGTTTGAGTTCTCCTCAGACCGCCTCACAAAGCTGGACCCCCACGCTCAGATCGACCTTGCCGCTTATGCAGACGGCTATGCTCTCTCTGCAATTATCGACTACCTGAAGGGATCCACCGTTGCCTACGGCACCGTTACCTTTAACGGCATTGCAGGCGTTTTCGGTGAAAAGCCGGACGGCTCTCCATTCTCTGTTGAGATCGGTGAGGGCGAGGGCGGCTCCCTCTCTATCACGGACGGCTTCGTTGCCCTTAACTCAGAAAACTTCGGCACAGCCTACGATTATTCAGACGGTGTTATCGAGCCCACCGTCAATACCTGCCTCGTTTATTCAGCAAGCGCCGTTGAATGTGCTACCCTCGCCTCTGTAGGCTATGCACACGGCTCAGATGCCCTCATCTCCATCTACGAAAAGCGCAGTCTTTCCTTTGCCGCAGTTTTCGTAGACCTTGAGGGAGAGATCATCTGCACCGAAAACGCAGAGGCTATGGGTCTCTTCTCTCCCCAGACTGAAGAAAACACTTAACCAAAAGGTAAACTTATATATGGTAAACGAAACGAAAAGGATCTCCCCTGAGGAGGTCTCCGCTCAGCTTGATGCCTGCAAAAGGGTGAAGGAGCTGACCGAAAAAATATTTCCCGATTCTCCCCCCACGTATTACATAGAAACATTCGGCTGCCAGCAGAATGAGGCAGACAGCCAGCGCCTTGCAGGCATATGCCGCCTCTGCGGATACGTGCCCGCCGACGATATCAAGGCGGCCAAGCTTATCCTCTTTAACACCTGCGCCATCCGTGAGCACGCAGAAAAAAAGGCCCTCTCCATTATCGGAGAAACAAAGCATATCAGAGAAAAGGACAGCCGTGTTATTATCGGAATCGGCGGCTGTATGGTATCGCAAAGGGCAAGAGCGGATAAAATAAAAGCATCTAACCCCTACGTTGCCTTCACCTTCGATACGGGAGCCATACACGCCGTGCCCTCTCTCATACTGGGTGCGCTTAAGGGCGAAAAGCGAAAATTCATCCTCAGCGATAATTTCGGCATTGCCGAGGGCATTCCCTTCTATAACGATGCCCCCTACAAAGCATGGCTCTCTATTATGTACGGCTGCAACAACTTCTGCTCCTACTGCATAGTGCCCTACGTTCGAGGCCGTGAGCGCAGCCGCCGCCCTGAGGATATTCTGGCCGAGGCAAGGCTCCTTATAGAAAACGGAGCAAAGGATATTACCCTTCTGGGTCAGAATGTTAACTCCTATGGCCGTGACCTTGAGGAGGATACGAGCATTGCTTCTCTAATGAGAGAGATATGCCGCCTGGACGGAGATTTTCGCCTGAGATTTATGACAAGCCATCCGAAGGATGCCTCTGATGAGCTTATTGCAGTTATGGCCGAGGAGGAAAAGATAGTCAAGCACTTCCACCTTCCCGTTCAGTCAGGCTCCGACCGTGTTCTCAGCGCCATGAACAGAAAATATACGAGAGAAAAATACCTCTCCATTATTGATAAGATCAAGTCTGCAATGCCCGATTGCAGCATCACCTCAGATATTATCGTGGCCTTCCCCGGAGAGACCGAGGAGGAGTTTGCAGATACCCTCTCTCTGCTGGAGGCTGTTCGCTACGATATGATCTTCTCCTTCATCTACTCTCCCAGAAACGGCACCCCTGCCGCCGAAATGGATTGCAGGATTGACCGTGCCGTTGCAAACGACCGATACTCAAGGCTGCTCGCCCTGCAGGATACCGTTACGGCAGAGAGAAACGCCCGCTTCGTTGGAAGAACAATGAAAGTGCTCTGCGAGGAGGTCTCAAAAACGGACCCCGGTATGATGACAGGCAGAGGAGATACTCCCCGTCCCGTTCACTTTGCAGGAGACAGCTCTCTTATAGGCAGCTTTGTGAACGTTAAGATCACAAAAAGCGACCTCTTCTCCATCAGCGGAGAGATCGTTTAAATAAAAAAGCTAACCCGTAGGGGCGAACTGTGTTCGCCCG
>JAFQNM010000050.1 GCA_017395885.1 Clostridia bacterium
ATTTTGCGGTCTGCGCCTTTTTCGACAGTCTGAAAGGCTTTTGCAACGCAAAAGCCTTTATTAAAATTATGATTCCAGTCTGTATACATCTCCGTTATAGAGGACGATATATTTCCAGCCGTTTTCATCAATGAAGCAGTAACCCTCCGATTTGTAGAAGGTGCAGGCTTCCCAGTCTGAAAGAGGCGTTACCGTGGGGGTTCTGTCGGGACGTGTCAGATATTTTACAAGAGCCGCTGAGGCATCAGCCTCGGTGAAGCTCTCCTCGTAATCCGTAAGACGAATGACCTTCCAGTAGCCATCAAGCTTTACCCACGCCATGCCGCGGTATACGGGACGTGCTTCTTCAAACACGAAATCGGTGACAAGGTTTCCCTCGTAGTCGCAGTATGCCCACATGCCGTCTCTATAAAGAGCGATATATCCGTAGGATGAATTATAGAATGAATCGTAGTATCCTGAAATTATTTCCTCACCATTTTTGTTGAAGAACGTCCACATACCGTCCTTTTGGAGGGCGCATGTTCCGTTCTGATAGTTTTCATAGCTATCATAAACACAGTTAACTACAAGGATTGAATTTATGGCGATGCCGTATTTTTGAGTATCTCTGTAATGTACTCCGTTATATTCTCCTACGTAATTGGGATCGGTATAGCCAGTACATTCCTCAAGGATGGATACAACTGCGTTTTCCGGTATCTTTGAAGGTTCCGATATCGTACCGAACATATTGATAACGATTTCGCCGGTTGACGGAATATAGGCATATCTTTCCACCATTGAACCATGTCCTGCTGCCTGCTCAAAGGGAACAAACTCCATAGATGTTTTCTCAACGTATCCGGTGGCCATGTCGTTAATGGTGTCGTTCATGCCGTCTACGAATGGCTCGGTAGGATACGTATGCAGATTCCATATCTCTCGGTTGTAGTCGATGTAGTGGTATCCATTCTTTTCAGGGGTTTCGATAACGGATATGAAAAGGGGAGAGAACGTATGGTCATAGTAGCCCAGAGCAGGAACACAATCAATGTTTTGACTTGAATATGAGGTTTCAAGAATGATCTCGTAATCCTTTATCTCCTCGGGTGCAGGCTCGGTTTCTGCAGGTGCGGTATCCACGGCAGTGGTCATACCCTCGGGAAGCTTTGCAGGGGTGAATTCCATATCGTAGAGATTTTGATAGAGGGTATCCTTGTAGCTTTGTGCATCCTCGCCGGAGATGGGGGTGTACGTATCGTTTCCGTTTACTGAAGTTTTGTTGAACCAGCTGTTATCTTCGGTGGCATAGGAAATATCGGTTATGATACCGTGCTCAACGGCAAGATTGGGGTCGTAGACGACTCCCGATTTGAAGCTAAGCTCATCTGTGTCATAGGGAAGGATATAATTGCTGCATCCGTGGGAGAGGGCGCTGTTGTCTTCCCAGTCAAGGATAATGGAGGAGTCCTTTTTGATCACGAGATCGGTATAGTGATCTGCTTTTGCGATGTGTACGGCTCTGCCGTTGTGGAGGGTATATATATCTATGACCACCCATTCGTGCGTGGAGGTCATGAGTCCGACGAAAAGCTCCTTAGTGCCGTCGCCGTTAAGATCCTCCATATTAAATCCGATGCTTTGGATATGTTCACCCTGTGAGTATAGAGGGCTTGCGCTTTCTATCTCGGGGATGGGAGATGCATTACCGTTATCCTTCCAAGGGTATGCTTCAACGGTCTTGTCGATAATGTACTGATATTCATCGGGGTATTCACCGTTGTGCCCGGTGTCAGGCTCTTCGTTGCTTTGAGGAAAATAGGACATTATGACGTTCAAGTCCAATATTTCAAAGTAAAACAATGAGAAGATGCCTGCAGATATTAGAAGTATTGGCAGGACTATCGCAAGGACGATCAAGGGAGCTTTGCTTCTTTTTCTTTTGGGCTTGATACCTGAGTCGTGGGTCATTGCCTTGACGTCAACCACAGCGTTACAGGAACGGCAGTAAATGTCATTTTTGGAAAGCTTATGACCGCATTTTGTGCAAAATTTGTTAGCCATGAGAGTCTCCTTTGTTTATGAAAAAAACGTTATTAAAAGCTGGGAAAGGTATGCAACTATGCATGAGCCGACTGCTACCGTGACCAGAGAGCGGTTGAAAAACGCAAGTATAAATG
>JAFQNM010000006.1 GCA_017395885.1 Clostridia bacterium
GGGGGTGTAACCCCCGCTCGCCCTCCGCCGAGGGCGAAATCTCTTTTTGCCACTTAATTCTGTGCGGATTCCTTTGACGTTTGCACAGCTTCAAACTCCACGTTAAACCGGAATTTGAAGCTGTTTTGCGATGATTATCGGCGGGGAACACAAAAAAGCTCCTGATAACAGGAGCTTTTTATTAGTTAAGTCATAGGTAAAACGTATCAGTTAAGTGGCTGGAGCTCCTCAGACTGGCCCTCGGTGAAGAAGTAGCGGTATCCGCGCTCTGCGTAGCGGGAGAGCTGCTTTCCTGTTTTCTTTGTTCTTTCGCAGAGGGTAACGTCATAGCTTTTGCGGAGCTCTCTTGCTCTCTTCTGAGCAGCTATATAGTTCTCGCGGTCGTAGATAACGACTACCTTATCCTTGCCGTCGGGGATCTTGAAGCTTCCGCGATCCTTGAGGATAGCAAAGATCCTCTCAAAGCCGATGGAGAAGCCTACTGCGGGAATAGACTCACCGATGAACTTTCCTATAAGGTTATCATATCTTCCGCCGCCGCCGATCGCGCCTGAGAATTCAAGGCTGTGGATCTCAAAAACGGTGCCTGTATAATAACCCTGTCCGCGAACGAGGGAAATATCAAACTCAAGCTTTATGCTATCTCCTGCGATGGCGTTGACGCTTGACATGATATACTCAAGGTTTGCGAGGGCATCTGCCTCTCCGAGCAGGCTGCGAACGTCCTCCATAGTGATCCTTTCAACGGAGAAGAAGCTGCAGAAGCGTTCTACGGTCTCGGGGTCAAACTCCTTGGAGAGGAGCTCTGCCTTTACTCCCTCGGCGCCGATCTTATCAAGCTTATCAAAGGTGATGCAAACGGAATCAAAGCTCTCCTCGGCAAAGCCGATCTTTTCTATCACAGCACGGAGGAGAGAACGGTCGTTGATCTTGATCTTAAAATCGCCGATGCCGATCTTGCGGATAGCCTCTGCAGTTGTGAGAATAAGCTCGATCTCGCATTCGGGCGCCTTTGAGCCGATAATGTCGATATCGCACTGAACGAATTCGCGAAGTCTGCCCTTCTGAGAGTTTTCGGCACGGTAAACACGGTCAGCCTGAATCGCCTTAAAGGGGAGCATAAGGCTCTGTCGGTTGTTTGCGAAATAACGGCAGAGGGGAAGGGTCAGATCATAGCGGAGGCCCATATCGGAGAGAGCCTTTGAATCGCCGCCCTCAAGTGCTTTCTGGAGCTTTGCTCCTCTTTTCATGATCTTGAAGATAAGGTTAAGGTTATCCCCGCCCTCGCTCTTATCCAGATTTTCCGCATCCTCAACGATGGGGGTGATGATGTGCTCAAAGCCGGAGTTTTTATAGGTGTCAATAATTACGGACTGAAGATAGTCGCGTATCTCCGCATCAGAGGGGAGATAGTCGTTCATTCCCTTTACGGTTTTGGTTTTCATTTTTATTTTCCTTTTCTTTTTTCTTTATACTTCATTCTCCCGCAATTGCCTTATGCAATTTCTCAATGGGGAGCTTTGGGCGGCGATCATAGGTGAAAACGCCGTTCATTTCCTGCATCACGTCTGTAAACTGTGTATAGCAAAATCCGCATATCTCTCCGTTTTCACGAAGGGCAGCGCAGAGTGCTGTGATTCTTGCCTCAAGCTCATCAGAAGACTTGGGAGCCTCGCCGTATCCCCAGGGGTTTGAGGATTCCTGCTCATCGCTCTCGTATATGGCATCGAGATCGAAGAAGGAGCCGCCGAACTCAGAAACGAAATAGGGGATCCTTCCGTCGTAGCCGTCGTCAAGGGTGCTATAGTTTACGGGGTATTCTCCCTCGCCGGTAACAAGGCACTCGTAGCGGGCCTTGAAGGTCTCGGGGTTCTGGTCGTAGTCGTGGCTGTCGTATATATCGGTTGATGCGGTGTGCACCCAACCGGAGGAGTCGATAACGAGACGTGTGGGGTCATACTGCTTTGTGATATCGTAGCAAAGCTGGGGAAGGGCACGGTTGCCCATAGGGAAGGACTCGTTAAAGGGGCACCAGCCGATAATGGAGGGAGAGTTCACGTCACGCTCCACCGCCTCCATCCATTCGGGGATCATATGAGGGGTAGAGGCATCCTGAGCAATATCAAGCCCCCAGTTGGGGTACTCGCCCCAGAGAAGGTAGCCTGCCTTATCGGCCTCGTGGATAAATCCCGGCTCAAACACCTTCATATGCATTCTGGCTCCGTTAAAGCCTGCCGCTATCTGAAGCTCAAGGTCTCTCTTAAACTCAGATGCATCGGATGCGGTATAGATACCGTCGGGATAATAGCCCTGGTCGAGAACGAGGCACTGGAAAATGGGTTTTCCGTTAAGGAGCACCCTTCTGCCCTCGGTTTCAATATATCTCATACCGAAATATGCCTGCACCCTGTCCTCTCCGAAGGTGAGCTCAACGTCGTAAAGGTTGCCCTTTCCAATTTCCCACAGAACGGGGTCGGGAATGCTTACGGAGAAGGTAGCATATCCTGCAGTTGAAAAGCTTTCGGCACTTGCTACGGGCGCTCCATTGAAGGTCACCTTTGCTGTCACCTTTCCCTTGCCCTCTACCTTTACGGTAAAATCTGCCTTTTCATTTCTGGGATCGGGAAGTATCTTAACGTGCTTGATATATGAAGCGGGAACGTACTCAAGCCAGACCGTCTGCCAGATGCCTGTGCATCGTGTATAGAAGCAGCCGTGGTTCACCTCAGCCTCGCACTGCTTGCCGGAGGGCTGCAGCTTATCGAGAACGTCGTCAAAGGCGGAGACGTTTATGCGGTTTTCTCCTGCAAGGAGAAGGCTTGTAATATCAAAGGTGAAGGGGGTATAGCCGCCTCGGTGCTCCCCGGCAAAGCTGTGGTTTACCCAAACTCTCGTATGGTAATCGCAGGCACCGATATGAAGAAGCACTCTTCCGGCACCGAGATCAAAGCGCTCAGGCAGGTCAAAGGCTCTTGTATACCAAACCTTTTTCATATGATATGTCTCTTCAATGCCCGATTCCCTGGATTCGGGAACGAAGGGAACGTTGATGACTCTTGAATAAGAATCCTTTTGAGAGAACTCAGCCTCATCTGATTCGTTATCCTTATCTATTTCAAAGCTCCAGAGGCCGTTAAGGCAGAGCCAGCTTTCGTCGCTTCTTCTCAGAGAAGGGCGGGGATATTCAAGTCTTTTAGCGTTTGTCATTTCAACCTCCGGGTCAGATATAAAAAAATGCAGCTCAGGTGAATATATGAAAATAATAAAAAGTATGCAAACACACACTTATCCATTTTATTATCTTTCTACATTATACAAAATAGCCTCACCTATTTCAACGAGAGGGGAAAACTTTTTTTCTGAAACCTATTGACAGGAGGAAAAATTTTGATATAATGAAACTGTACTAACACACATAGTACAGTTAGAGAGGAGGGCATAATGCTTTATATTGACGTAATGTCCCGAACTCCTGTCTATGAGCAGATATGCGATCAGATAAAAAAGCTTGTCAGCGTTGGCCTTCTTAAGGAGGGCGAGCAGCTGCCCAGCGTGAGAAGCCTTTCCATTGAGCTTTCCGTTAACCCAAATACTATCCAGAAAGCATACGGAGAGCTTGATGCAATGGGCATAGTTACCTCAGTGCCGGGAAAGGGCTGCTTTGTGATGCCCGGGACCAAAGAAAAGCTTTGCGCCCATGCAAGAAGGCGGCTTTCTGAGCTGACGGAGCTGGCGAGTGAGCTGATGGCGGCAGGAGTTAGCAGGGAAGAAATAATCGAGGCGGCTATGGCGGCCGGCTCAGAAAAGGAGACAGCTGATGATAACAACAACTAATCTGTGCAAGAGATTTGACGGAGTTAACGCTCTTGAGAACGTTACCTGCACCATTCAGAACGGATGCATATACGGAATGGTGGGATCGAACGGAGCCGGAAAAAGCACCTTTCTCAGAGTTCTTTCCGGGGTTTATAAGGCAGATGGGGGAGAGGCCCTTCTGGACGGAGAGCAGATATTTGAAAACCCTGCCGCTAAGGCAAGAATAGCCTACGTGCCTGATGAGCTTTACTATATTCCTGCTGCAAATCTGAAGAGAATGGGCAGGCTTTATGCCTCGCTTTATGAGGATTTCAGCTGGGATTCCTTCAATGTGCTGGTAAAGGACCTTGGCCTTCCCACAGATCGCGGCATCAACACGTTTTCCAAGGGTATGCGCAGGCAGGCGCTCACAATACTTGCCCTTGCATCAAGGCCGGATTATATTTTCTTTGATGAGACCTTTGACGGACTTGATCCCGTTATGAGAAGCTACATAAAGAAGCTTATCTGCCAGGACGTTATAGACAGAGGAGCCACAGCCATTATCACATCTCACTCTCTGCGAGAGCTTGAGGATACCTGTGACCAGCTTGCTCTGCTTCATAAGGGAGGACTTATCCTTGAGAGCGACGTGCAGAATCTGAAAACGTCTCAGTATAAGATCCAGATAGCCTTCAGCGATGAATTTGACAGAGAGAGGTTTGAGGGCATAGATATCGTTCATTTTGTAAAGCACGGCAGCGTTGCAAATATGATAGTCAGAGGAGACCGCAGCGAGACCGTTACCCGTCTTTCTGCCCTGAACCCTGTTCTTATGGATGTGCTGCCCCTCACCCTTGAGGAAGTATTCACCTACGAAATGGAAGCCCTCGGCTATTCGTTCAATCTTGACTAAGGAGGAAGCAGAAATGAAAAAGAAGCTGTTTTCCAAGGGCATATACGTGGAAAGCCTTCGCAGGCTCCGCACTGCCGGCATTATAATGCTTGCGGTAATGCTCCTTGTTCAGATAGTACCTGTAATAGTTCAGGTATCAAACTATATGTTTTATCTTGAGCATCCCGAAAATTATGAGGGAGGCTTCACCCCTGATAACGTAAGCTTTGATATGATACTTGCCGGCGCTCCCACAATGAGTATGCTTGTGGCGCCGGTAATGGTGCTCATACTGCTTTCCGTTTTCAACAAGCGCTCTTCAAGCGATTTTTACCATGCGCTGCCCTATACGCGAACCTGCTTTTTCCTCAGCACAATGGCAGCCGTGTATACCTGGGTTTTGGGAACGGTCATAGTCTGCTCGGCCATCGGAGCTGTGCTTTATACCTCTATGCCTAAGCTGTTTGTTGTGTCTCTCACGGGAGCATTTGAGCTTGTGCTCTCATATTTTGCAGTTCTCCTTATAACAACGGGAGCCGTAGCTCTTGCCATGGCCCTGACGGGAACTCTCATAACAAACGTTTGCGTTGCACTTCTCATACTGTTCCTGCCCCGTTTTCTCATAACGGTGCTTTCTGCAATGATAAACTCAAGGGCAGATTTTCTCGCCCTCAGCCAGCTTGGCTCCTCATTCCTTGCCCCCTCAACGAACGTTTTCTTCTCTGTTTTTGCGGAGATCATGTATTTCGGTAACGGAGTGGATTTTTATAATAATCTTTCAGCCGATATATATTCGATCTGTCTCGGCCTTGTATACCTTGCTCTTGCTCTCTTTGCTTTCAACAAGAGAAAGAGCGAAACGGCAACACGTCCCGCTCCCGACAGATTCACCCAGCACATCATCCGCATACTTATCACAATGGTCATTGCCGTTTTCCCTCCCATGCTTTTCATAGAGGGAGAGCCGGCAGGCGGTATAATCGTGGGGCTGATAACTGTCATCGTGTACTTTGCATATGAGCTTATCACCACACATAAGTGGGCAAACTGTGTGAGAGCGCTTCCCGGTCTCGGCGTGGTTGCAGCACTTTCAATAGTTGCGGGAGTTCTCATAGTGGCAGTTCCCGTTGCGGCATCAGGCTATACTCCCGATGCGGAGGATATTGATTCCATCCGCCTTATCAGTTACTCTGACAGGTATGACGAGGAGTGGTTTGCGGCAGAGACAAAGGACCTTGAAATAGAGGATAAGGAGGTTCTTGAGATAGTTGCAAAGGCCATATCCCATAATATGGAGAGCTACCGCACATACGGTCATATCTATTCTGTCATCCACGACGGATACGTAGATTCTCAGGTGAATGATAAGGTGATGCAGACCGTTGTTATTAAAGAGGGGTTCAACACCAGATACAGAAATATAGTTTTCACCGGAGAGGAGTATTCGGCGCTGCTCGGCCTACTTCAGAATAACGAGAAGTATATAGAGGCATGTATGACAATGCCTGAGCCTGCCAAGGGCAGCTTGAATTTCGGCCTTAGCTCCTATATTGCCGATGAGAGCTACAAGATGGAGATATTCGAGTGCCTCAGAGAGGAAATAAAGGAAAAGACTCTTGAGGAGTGGTACTATATTGCAACAAGCGGCAGATATATGAGAAACCATCCCGAGATCGCGTATTATACAGATGATTATAATTTCAAATTCGTAAGCTTCGGAATCTATCCTGATGAGCTTCCCAAGACCTTTGAAATGATCCTGAAAACAGATGAATTCGGATATAGCGAAAGATTCAAGGATATGGAGAGAGTAATAACCGATGACAGCGAGGTGGCCGAGGGAGAGTACAGGTATATGTCTCTTGAGGTCATGGTATATGACGGAGAGTACTATTATGCAGATGCCATGTTTGACTCAAACGGCCTGAACCAGGGCACCTGGCAGGAGCAGGCGAATGTGGCGGCCTTTGGCGATATGCTCGAAAAGGTAAAGGACTGCGATGAGAGGCCCACGTCCGAGAGCTTCATCCTCGTCACCTATGACTATACCTCAAGCACCGGGGAAAAGTTTGAAGAGGGGGGCCTGTACGGATACATATATCTGCCTCTCCCCGAGGACTTTGATTATGAAGCGTGGGGCTTCAAGCCTTATTACGATACTGAAATGTTTTATGAATACAAATACTTAGACTAAGAAAAAGAAAAAAGCTCTGCCATCCGTAATGGAATGGCAGAGCTTTTTGCCAATATTCATAAGCAGGCGGTGAGAGGCTCAACCCCTTGAGGCCCAGTATTCTGCCAGCTGGGGGTCAGCCTCAACGCCTGTTCCGTTTCTGTAGCATTCGCTGAGGGCACGGCAGGCATCTCTGTAGTTGTCGCCGGCTGCTATTCTGTACCATTTCACGGCCTCTGTCCAGCTTTGCTCGGTGCCGTTACCGTTGGCATAGCAAAGGCCAAGGTAGTAGCAGCCTTTTGTGAAGCTTTTTTCTGCGGCCTTTTTGAACCAGTAGAAGGCCAGTTCATAATTTGTGGGCAGACCGTATGCGGTGTAATAGTAGTAGCCAAGGTTGAAGGTTGCCTTAAGATGCCCCTGCTCTGCGGCCTTTCTGCAATAGAATACGGCCTTTTCAGGGTCCTTTTCAACGCCCTTGCCCGAATAGTAGCATACGGATAGGTTGAAGCAGGCACGTTGATGGCCCTTATCTGCGCTCATTTTATAATACTCAGCAGACTTTTTCAGATCCTTTTCAACCATAACGCCCTCTTCGTAGCAAATGCCAAGGTTGAACATTGCAACCTGGTTGCCGTTGTCTGCCGCTTTTTGATACCAGTACAGTGCCTGGGCCAAGTCCTTTTCCGTACCGATTCCGAATTCATATTTGTAGCCAAGGGAGTTCTGTGCATCAATATCGCCTGCCTCGGCAGATTTTTTCATCCATTCAAATGCCTTAACATGGTCCTGCTCAACGCCCTTGCCCTCGTCATAGCAGGTGGCAAGCCAATACTGTGCCGCCCTGTTGTTCTTTTCGGCACCCGTTTTATACCATTTGAAGGCAAGCTCCAAATTGATTTTTGTGCCCTTGCCCTGCTCATAGCAGCGTCCAAGCTCTTTAGCTCCCGCTGCGTTTCCGTTCTCGGCACTTTTGGTATACCAGTAGAAGGCCTTCTCAAGGTCATTTTCAACGCCTCGGCCGATATCGTAGCAAACTCCCAGCTCGTGCTGGGCGGAGGGGCTTCCGTGCTCGGCTCCTCTTCTGTACCAATAAAATGCGCGATTCAGGTCCTTTTCCACTCCCTCACCGTGATTATAGCACCATCCGAGGCTGTACTCAGAGGGGGAATAATCATGCTCGGCAGCCTTTTCATACCAGAAAACTGCCTTTTTAAAGTTTTTTTCAACGCCTTGGCCGAAATAGTAGTTCTCTGCGCGACTGTCCATTTGTGCGGGATCTGTGATGGAAGCCTCGTTTATGCCGTTGGCAGATGGAGCTGTATTTGAGTTTTTTTGATTTATAAGGGGAAGAAAGCTGAACTGAGGTGCGATATCGAATCCGTCAGATTCTTCAAACATCTGAGACTGTGCAGCCTCAAGCAGTCTTTTAACTGTGGCGGTAAGCTCATCAAGAGCCTGTGCCCTGTTCTCAAGAGCCATAATCTGCTTGCTTCTTGAGATGAGAAAATCAAATTCGTCCTTCAGAGAGCAGCCGTCGATATTGAAGGGAACTACGGCCTTGCCCTTTTTGAAGGCGTTTTCCAATTCTGCAAATACCCAGTTTGAGCCTTGTGCTTTTTGGGAAAGGACGATGAGAAAGGCTCCGCAGCCTGTAATGGCAGGGGCGATCTCGCTTGAGTAGCTGCTACCGGAGGGAATGGAGCCCGGTGCCATCCAGCAGGTGATGTTGTTTTTTTCAAGAGTGGACTTGATGAGCAAAGCATCGTCCGTATCCGTAGAGCTGTAACTGATAAACACGTAGGGTATCATTGGTCATTTCCTTTTTGTTTTTCAAAGCATATTGCTTTGAGGATATGTTCGTTTTGAAGGCCTATGAATCTTAGCTGTCAGCCTTTTTTGCATAGTATTCTGCCATGTCAGGGTCGGCCTCAACACCCTTGCCGTTTTTGTAGCATTCGCTGAGGGCACGGCAGGCTTTCTTATGGTCGTTATCTGCAGCTTTTTTATACCAGTAGAAGGCAAGCTCATCGTTCTTTTTGGTGCCGTGACCGTTATCGTAGCAAAGGGCAAGGTAGTAGCATCCCTTTGTGTGATTCTTTTCGGCCGCTTTTCTGAACCAGTAAAGTGCAAGCTCATAGTTTATAGCGGTTCCAAATCCTGTGTAATAGTAGTATCCAAGATTGTAGATTGCATTAACATATCCGTTTTCTGCGGCCTTTCGGCAATAGAATACGGCTTTTTCGGCATCCTTATCGATCCCTATGCCGCCACCGTAGCATCCTGACAGGTTAAATAAGGAGGCGGTGTGCCCCATATCTGCACTTTTTTTATATAGCTCAACGGCCTTTTTGGGGTCTTTTTCAACACCGTATCCGTGTTCATA
>JAFQNM010000051.1 GCA_017395885.1 Clostridia bacterium
CAATAGACCTTTTGAGGCCGTTTTTGTAGTAAAACAGGCTGACTATATTCTTTCCCTGCACAGGAGCAAAGGTCACTCCTGCAGCATGGCCTACGTCTATGCATTCCTTCATACAACGGATAGCCACCCTTCTTGCATCACGGTTTTCGGAAACGTCTCCAAACAGGCCGCCAACCACTGTACCAAGGCCGGAAAAGGTTGCATTTATAAGGAGCTTTGACCAACGTGCACCGAGAAGATTCTTTTCCTCATGAACGGGGCACATCAGCTCAAGAAGAGCCTTTACCCTTTGGAACTGCTCCTCTGAAATGCCCTTCATTCTTCCCATCTGAAAGGAAAGGCTATCCGGCTCGCTTGTAAGTGAGCAAACGCCGGGGGCTGTAAGAGTTGCTCCCCACTCAACAACACATCCCATAGTATGCTCGGCTCCGACGATCTCGGCAATACCGGGCTCGGGAAGGCCGTTCTGTAGAGTTACGATAACTCCGTCCTCGGTGAGATAATCCTTGAGCATCGTTACCACCTCAGGGTTCTGGAGCTGCTTTGTCATCAGAAGGATTATATCATATCTACCCTCCATCATATCGGGGGTAATGGCATGGACGGGCACTGTCATATCAACGGTTCCCGTTATACGAGCGCCCTTTTCGTTCAGAGCATCAACGTGAGCCCTGTTTCTGTTTATAAGATCTATCTCGCCGCCGTTATTTGTAATAAAAGCGCCGAGAATAGTGCCGAGTGAGCCGGCACCGTATATAGCATTTCTGGACATAACTACCTCTTTAGCCAAATTATTATCAATATTATACCACACTATCCTCATTTTGTAAACAGATAAAATCTGTCGCAATGGGTAGACGACTATTGAAGAGCCGAAAAAAAGGTGATATAATGTTATAAACGGAGGTATATATGCCATTTATTATAGCTTTATCAATAATCGGTGTTCTGCTTTTGGCAGCACTGATAACAGCACTTGTGTGCTTTTTTAGAGTTTTTTATTTCAAAAATCCGGGGCCTCTCAAGGACGGAGAATACGATATCCCCGAGGGAAGAATATACGAGCCCTACAGAGAGAAAATGGTTGGCTGGCAAAAGCAGCTGCGCAGCCTGCCCTACCGCAGCCTTGAGATCAAAAGCCACGACGGTCTCACGCTTCGCGGAAGGTATTACGAATGTGAAAAGGGCGCTCCCGTTGAAATAATGTTCCACGGATACCAGGGAAGCTCAGAAAGAGACCTTTGCGGAGGAGTTTTCCGTGCCTTCAAGCTTTCTCACAACGTGCTTCTCATAGACCACAGAGCAGGAGGTGCCAGCGAAGGGCACGTAATTTCCTTCGGTGTTAACGAGCACAAGGACTGTTTGCTCTGGATCGAGCTTGCAAAAAAAGAGTTTGGGAACGACGTTCGCCTGATTCTAACGGGAGTTTCTATGGGGGCGGCAACGGTGATGATGGCTGCAGGTGAGAAGCTTCCCCAAAACGTAAAATACGTGCTTGCCGATTGCGGCTATTCAACCGCAAAGGATATTATAAAAAAGGTTATTGACGAAATGGGGCTTCCCAAAGACCTGCTATATCCTTTTGTTAAGCTTGGTGCACGCCTGTTTGGAGGCTTTGATCTTGAGGAGACCTCTCCCCTGGATGCAGTTAAGCATAGCTGTGTTCCTATACTTTTTATTCACGGTGATGATGACAGATACGTTCCTTTGAAAATGAGCAAAACGCTTTACGAGGAATGCACCTCGGACAAAAAGCTTGTTATCATAGAGGGGGCAGGCCACGGACTTGCCTACCCGGTGGACAGCAAAAAATATCTTGATGCCCTTGAGGAGTTCGATCTGAAATACCTTTAACAGCGGTATTTCAGATCACCCGGCTGCCGATAAGTCCTTCCCTTTCATAAACTCTGCGCTTTGGAATAATATTAAGCGGAGGTGATTATTTGAAGGCAGCTATTTATGTGCGACTTTCCGAGGAGGACAGGAACAAGAAGGACCCTTGCGATGATTCAAGAAGCATTTCTAATCAGAAGGAGCTTCTGAAAAACTACTGTCTTGAGCAAGGATGGGATGTTTACGACATTTACTGTGATGACGATTACGCAGGTGCAGACAGAAACCGGCCTCAGTTCAGGAGGCTTATCAAGGATGCAGAAAAAGGCGTTTTCAGCATTATTCTTTGCAAAACTCTTTCTCGCTTTACCAGAGAGATAGAGCTTGTGGAAAAATACATTCACGGCCTTTTCCCTCTGTGGGGCATCCGTTTTATCAGCGTTGCAGACAACACCGACAGCGATGACAGAAAAAGCAAAAAGGCCCGTCAGATATCGGGGCTTATAAATGAGTGGTATCTTGAGGATATGTCTGACAGCATTAAAAGTGTGCTGACCGACAAAAGAAAGGCAGGAAAGCACATTGGCTCATTCGCTCTTTTCGGCTACAAAAAGGATCCCTCAGCTCCCGGCCATCTTCTGCCCGATCCTGAGGCGGCCAAGGCCGTCAGGCTGATATTCTCTCTTTATTCAAAGGGGCTCACTATGTCTGCAATTGCAAGAGAGCTTAACAGGCTGGGCATTCCCTCTCCCCGTGAATACAAGCGTTTGAAGGGCGAGAAATACAAAAACTCAAAAAGCGAGGCCAACCTATGGCGATATCCTGCCGTTGCCTCAATACTGAAAAACCAAATGTACATCGGCCATATGGTACAGGGAAAATTTGCAAGCGAATCCTATAAAACCAAAAGAAACAGGCCTCTTCCCAAAAGCTGCTGGTATATTGTTGAAAACACTCACGAGCCGTTGATCGATATTAGCCTTTGGAACAGGGTTCAATCTCTTCTTTCACATAGCAGCAGAGCAGAAAGCACGGGTGACCTACGACAACATTCTGCGAATGGTTGACGACCCTGACGTTTGCGATGCTATCCGTTTCTTAAGAGAGAGGGAGATCGTTCACTATCAGCGCTTCGGCGAAGCTCTGAGGATCGCGCAGGATAAGGCTGATGAAAAGAACTTCTACGGCTGGAACCCCCAATTTGATAAGAAAAAGCCTTTATGATTTACAAAAAAGAGTACCGCTTGCGGTACTCTTTTTTATTTGGCGGAAATATAATCAATTAGCAATCTATTCCGGGGGGATATATGAATCGGGCAAAAAAGTATTTTATGAACGCTCTGCTGCTCTCTCTTGTGACGGTTATTATGAGAGCAGTTTCTGTCAGCTTCAATGCTTACGTTACACAAAAGATCGGCAGCGAGGCTATTGGTCTCTTCACTCTCGTTATGAGTGTTTATACCCTTGCCGTTACTCTTGCTTCATCGGGCGTTAATCTCGCAGCCGTGCGAATGACGGCTGAAAGACTTGCTCTTTGCGAAGAAGCAGGCGCAGATGAGCGCACTCTTCGCCGCGCTCTTCGCTTTGAAATGCTTGGCTGCATCAAATACAGTCTCTTTTTCGGTATATTTGCATCGCTGCTTCTTTACGTTCTCTCCGACATTATCGGTAAATACGTTCTTTGCGACACAAGGACCGTTCTTTCGCTTAAAGTGCTCTCCTTTGCGCTTCTCCCCATTTCTCTCACCTCTGCCCTTTCCGGCTATTTCACGGGACTTCGGAAGATATATAAAAACGCCGTTGTCTCCGTATGCGAGCAGATAGTAAAGATAACGATAACTGCAGGCGCTCTGGTGTTGATCGCCCCCAGGGGAATCGAATATGCTTGCCTTGCCGTTGTTGGCGGCAGCGCAGTTTCTGAGGGTGCATCGCTTCTCGTTTCTCTCCTTCTCTTTGCTTTTGACAAAAACAAGGGAAACGGTACTGCCAAATGCGTTCCGGGTGAAAAAGCTTCTCCTCTCAGCCGTGCCTTTGATATTGCGTTTCCAACTGCTATGGGAGCTTACGTCAGGCAAGGTCTGCTATGTGCTGAGCACATTGCCATACCCTCGGGTCTTAGAAAATTCGGCTCCGGAGGCTCTGCGGCTCTCGCCTCCTACGGAACACTTCACGCAATGGCTTTTCCCCTCATATTCTTCCCTGCAAGCATTATAGGCGCATTTGCATCTCTTCTCATCCCGGAGCTTTCCGAATGCGGGGCCCTCGGCAAAAGCAAAAGAGTTCAAAAAATTGCCAAAAAGGTCGTTTCATTTTCTCTCGTTTTTTCAATAGGCTGCGGAGGGTTATTTCTTGCCTTCGGCTCTGATATGGGTCTTGGCATCTACAACAGCGCTGATGCCGGAAAATATATTGCAGCCTTTGCACCTCTCGTACCCGTTATGTATCTGGACACGGC
>JAFQNM010000052.1 GCA_017395885.1 Clostridia bacterium
CAGATGACAAACTTCTACAATGCAATCGAGCTTTACGTTTATAAGCTTCTCGAGATCGCAGCAAAGTACCAGCAGGCAGAAGCAACAAACACAGAGATCGCAACAAACAGAGTTTACCACTGATAGTATCATAAGCATAACCGAAATCAACTAAGAGATAAAAAGGAGATATAAATATGAACGGCATTCTCAGAGTAACACCTAACGAGCTTATTACAGTAGCAGGCGAATTCAGCACAAAGGGCGCAACAGTAAGCAGCCTTACATCAGAAATGACAAGCATGGTGACAAACCTTTCCAACGTATGGGAGGGCGACGCCGCAACAGCATACATCGCAAAGTTCAGAGGTCTTGACGATGACATCCAGCTTATGATCAGAATGATCCAGGAGCACGTAACAGACCTTCAGGAAATGGCGAACACATACAGTCAGGCAGAAAATACAAATCTCTCCGAGATAGAGACTCTTTCTTCTGACGTTATTATCTAAGACTACATCCCCTATCCAAAGACGAAATAACGAAGACTTGTCTTCGTTATTTCGTCATAACCGGAGGAATTATGAGATTTGATTTTGCTTCTTGTGAGCAGTGCGCAAAAAAGCTAAAGGAATACAAAGCGTCAATGGAACAGGTATACGAGGAGCTTCGTGCCTTGAATACAGAGCTCCTTGCAGCTTCAAATAAGGATGTGGAGGAGCTGGGAAACGAGCTTCGAGTGGAGCTTTGTAAGCTTGATGAGGAGCTGGCAAAGCTTAACTCCGTAATCTGTGCCCTTGACGGGGTGATACTTGTATGGACAAACACGGAGAAGCTAAATCTGGCAAATGCTCCCGGCGAGATACAGAGGCCTGAAGCCTGTCCTACGGGCTGGGAGACGATATATGATATTCTTATCAGAAATTCATATCATTTCATACAGATATTCAGATAAGTCCAAATGATCGGAGAACAGATATGAAGAGAATAGAAATAGATACCGACCTTCTTTCAAGAAGTGCGTCCGGTATCGTCAATGATATAAACGATATAAAAACGCAGATAGATAACGTGTACGAGGGCATCAGAGTCCTTGATACGATGTGGGACGGCTCGGCGAACGAGGCGTTCAAGCAGCAGTTCGCACTTGATTATGACAGAATGGTCGAGATATGCGACGTGCTTTATGAATATGCAGATAAGCTCACAGAGGCAAAGGGCCGCTACGAAAGCGGAGAGAACAGCGTTGCAAGTATAATTGCGGCGATAGGCATCTGAGAGATCATATAAATTCTAATAATATGGAAAGAACGGTGTGATTATGGCAAACACAGCTATAGGTTGGGACAGCGCTCTCCGAAATATCAGCGGTGAGATAAAGGTCACCCCCGATGAGCTGAGAAGGCAGTCGGATACGGTAAGCGCCGGAGTAAATATAATAAGGGATAAGTTTGAGGATGCAAAACGCCTTACAAACACCTCCGCAGCATATTGGAACGGCGATGCGGCAGATAAATTCAGGGCAGTATATGCAGGCTATGAGGACGAGATACAGGAGATAATCGCAAGGATCAGCGAGCATATAACAGACCTGAGATCTATGGCGGGAATATATGAGGCAGCGGAAGGCGAGGCAGAAGAGGCGGCGGAATCTCTCCCTTCAGACGTGATCGTATAAAAAGAAAAGGTTGGACGTTTTATGGATCGTATAACAATTGATTTTGAAAATACTCTCAGAAAAGCAAACGAGCTTGAGGAGCAGGCTCAGAGGCTGAGAAGGATGACCGCGGGAGAATATGAGTCGACTATGCAGTCACTTTCCAATGACTGGCAGTCTGATAATTCCGGAGCATTCTTCGCAAAGGGAGACCGTCTTCGTCGTGAGATCGAGCAGACGGCGACCGATATAGAGCGAGTTGCCAATAATCTTCGTGCAGTAGCCCGCAGGATATACGAGGCTGAAAGACAGGCTGAGGCGCTGGCACAGCAGAGGACGGCAAACTCATGACCCTGTATCTTATAATAATAGGAATACTTGTGGTGGCAGTTCTGGTCATATTTGCACTTGTAATATGGCTTTTGAATAACCGAGAGGAAAGACGCATCAAAAACACGCCCCATTACAGGCACGACGTTATAATAAGCGGCGGTGTTGATATAAGCACGGGGCAGAGGGCGGCAAACGACCATAGGTATTTCAACGGAATGAAGGGTAATAATAATGCGACTATATGCCTGCAGGCGTCTCCCTCGGGAAGACTGCATCCTGTGGGCAATTCCGGCGCCTTGCATAATATAACGTTGGTGGATACGGTAAGCCAAAGGCAGTATGGGGCAACCTTTGTAGGTGAGATAATAATAGGAAGAGCTCCTACGGGAAGCGCGGCATCGGTTATTGCGGTTGAAGGGGATGGAAGTATATCCTCAAAGCATTGCCGAATATTGTGCGGCGGCGAAGGCTTTTTCATAGAGGACCTTGGATCATCCAATCATACGTATCTTAACGGACGTATGCTGACCTCTATGGAGGTCCTTGGAAACGGGGACTTTTTGAAAATGGGGAAGAGCGAGTTTCAGGTATACTTAGGCTGACCCCGACTTGATTTTGGATCCTACCTTTGAAAAAGGTTTAGATCAGCGAAAAATGAAAATGGAGTCCGCAGAAATGCGGACTTAATTTTTTGTACTCTAAAAAGCTTTTAAAAGAGTATTTCAAATTCCGGTTTGCCTTCCCCTTGAGGGGAAGGGGGTATGGTAGTGGTGGATGAGGTGTAGGAGGCGAAGGTTGCCGTTACCGAAGTACGATCAACATCGCAGGCTCAGCCTTACCCAAGGCCCCTTCCGGGAGGGGGCTGTCACCGAAGGTGACTGGGGGAGCATGCGTGAACGAGTGATATGCTGATGCAAATATAGTAAGCAAAAACGTTTATGCCGAATACTCCTTCCGTCATTTGCTTCGCAAATGCCACCTCCCTCAAGAGGGAGGCTTTTTAAGTGCGACCTTACGTTTAGCTTTCATCAATTACGGGTATTTTGTTTTTTCGCTCTCGTGCAGATGGGCGGACGACCAATGGTCGCCCCTACGACCATGTAGAGACATAAACACTCTAATTTCTATCATTTTTCGTTACGTTCGTGTGCTGATTTTAGGACAGTCGGGACGCCTGTCCCTACAACAGAGTTATCCGTTACCGCTTCTGTTTCTATCATTTTTCGTTACGCTCGTGTGCATATGAACACATTATGTCTTTATATTTTCCTTCATTTGCTATATATCAATATCCTTCAGGTCAACGACTCTCTTTCCCTTTTTCTTTGAAAGCTCCTTGAATCTTGCTGCTCCGCCACTATGCGATACATACGTTATGACATAATCAGATCTATCTATCATCCAATTATTTCTTTTAATTATCGCAAATTTCGGTATCGTATCCTCTATTCCCTCGGGGATGACAGTATTTTCACGATCAACATACATTTCCCTTTTACTGCTCGTTGGCATATAAGCAAGAACAACGAAATACTCAATATCCGGGAAAAGCAGTTTTAGCTTTTTTAAACATAATAAAACATGCTTATCAAAATCACCGTGATTTCCCACGTAAAATCTTTTGACATTGTTTTTGACGATCATATCTGTGATAGCAAGCATCAATTCATTGTCAATAGGTTCATATATTCTTCTGTGACCGAAAAATGTACATATAGCCATCTGATTCTCCCTTTTAGACCAGTATAGCGGTCAATATTTGGAACCAGTATATCATACAATACTCTTAGTTGCAACCAATATTGGTCAATAAGGAGATCAGAATGGAACAAAAGATACGCAGAGATCTGAATATGGGAGATAATCTCAGAAGGCTCAGAGATACATCCGGTCTTTCTCAGGAAAAGCTTTGCGCCCGTCTTCAAATGCTTGGCTGTGATATAGGAAGAACAACTTATGCAAAATATGAATCGGGAGAGCTTAATATAAGGGCAAGCGTTATCGTCGCTTTGAAAAAGATATATAACTGCTCCTACGACGATTTTTTCCTTGGACTTGATGAATAATGAAAAACGATCATGATCGTTTTTCAACCCTCCCTCTTCGAAAAAAAACTCCCCGAAGGGAGTTTTTTCTTTATACTGTTTCAAGCTCGCGAATAGCTGCTTTTCTGTATTCGGGGGTAGCCCATACACGGTACTTTGTTACAGCCTTTATGGTCTCACCGTC
>JAFQNM010000053.1 GCA_017395885.1 Clostridia bacterium
CACCTCAGATGAACTTCATCGAGTGCGAGGTAGAAGAGGACGCAGGCGACCTCTACCTCAACTTCGGCGAGTCCTCCATCAAGCTTCCTCCCGAGAAGTCCAACAATCCTCTTCTCAGAGACTATATCGGCAAGGAAGTTATCATGGGTATCCGTCCCGAGTGTATCCACGATGATGAGGATTCCATCGCAGCAATGCCCGGCGGCATTATCGAGGCAGACGTAGAAGTAACAGAGCTTATGGGCTCTGAGATCTTCCTCTACCTCACCAGCGAGGAGAACAAGTTCGTTGCTAAGGTATCTAACCGTTCCAAGGCAAGAGCAGGTGACGTTATCAAGGTTGCTCTCGATGCATCCAAGATCCACGTATTCGATAAGGATACAGAAAGATACATCATCCACTAATAAAACCAAAAGAGCTGCCGAACGGCAGCTCTTTTTTGCATACATTAACAGAGCATGGAAAAGATTCTTCACTTCGCTTCGCTACGTTCAGAATGACAGAGATCGTACTTTGCCATTGGCGTTTGCACGTTTTTTCTCACCGATAAACCAAATTATACCCATTCCCTGTTTGAAGTTTTTCGGGGGCGTAGGGGCGGATTCCATATCCGCCCTGCAAGTTATCCTCACCGATGAACAGGGATTTATAATGCCTTTAAATCTGTTTGACAGGCTTGAATTCAAAAAAGCTGCAAGGGCCTCAGGCCTTTGCAGCTTTTATCAATTACTTATCGAGAGAGAAGATGGCCTTCCAGGTACCCTTGTAAACTGTTTCGCGGTCAAGAGACTTGAGGTAGAGCATTTCGTGGCGTGTAGAGTCGAATGCATAGATCCTCTGGTCGGTGAACACGGGGGTGGGAACGATCTCGATCTCGGCGCACTCGGGGCAATCAAGAATAGCAGGTGCAGCAATATCCCAGATGGTGCGGATCCAGTCAGGTCTTGAGCCTGCAACACGATACACCTCATCGGTGATCTCAAAGAGATAGTCGCAAAGCTTATTGTGATCCTTGAGGGCGCAAACGTTTTCATAATTTGTGGTGAGAACGCTTGTAACGAACCAGGCGGGGCAGAGGAGAAGGGGCACACCGGAGTTGAGAAGCATCTGACCTGCGGTGAAGTCCTGCACCAGGTTGAATTCGCCAAGGTTGTTGGAATCAAGCTGGTTTCCTCCCAGCCAGATAACGCACATATTGTCCTTGATGGAGGGGTCCATAAGGAGAGCGGAGGTAACGTTTGTAATTGCACCGATGGCAAGAACGTATACTATCTCATCGGAGCTTTTAACTACCTCAATAAGGTTGCGTGCTGCAGGAGAATCAACCACCTTGCCGGAGACCTCGATGGTGGTGCGGCTTCCCTCAAAAACAGGGGTGGTATAATTCTCGTCTATAAGATTGAGAACTTTTTTGATCTCGTTATAGCTTTTTATCATGCCGTCCTCGAAGTTTTCACTTTTATCATTGTGAAAGGGAGCTGCATGAACGGCAACAAGGTCGATCTTGTCGCTGACGTAGCAATAAGCGAGGGCGTACTGGTCGTCTATCTCGTTATAAGTATCTGTGTCGAGAACGACCTTCTTTTTGCGGGGGCTTTTAATGTCCGCAAGTATTTCATGAACTGTCATAATAAATACCGTACCTTTCCAACAGTTTCCTTGATGTAATTATACTAAATCGGTGAAACAGTGTCAATGATTATCGGGGAAATATGTATGCATTTTATAAAATTGATTGACAAAGCTGACGGCGTATTGTAGAATATTATCATAAAATCTAACTTCAGGGTGAAAAATGAAAAAACTGATCTCAATAGCTGTTGTACTGGTGACCTTGCTTTGCGTGGCATTTGCGCCGTCCCTGTTTCAGGGTAACGTGGCGGCAGAAGAGCCGGGTATAACTGATGAAAATAACAGTCTTGATGGTTCTGTCGTTACTACCGGTCCGTCTGCACATACAGAAACCGAAATGGCATCTGCAGCGAGCAGAATAAGGGGCGTTGAGAGAACGGGAGATGCCTTTGGAGGGTATCCCGATCCTGCAAGCTTTGAATACAGCTATGTAGACCCTGACAGCACCGATAACGAGAGCGGCTATACGACTCTGCCTCCCACAGGCCAGGTATACTACCCCACAACGCTTATGTACCACTGTGTTCATGACGTTCCGTATACGGAGAACACAGCTCTTTTTGTTCGCCCCTCAGAGCTTGAGGAGCAGCTGAAGGTGCTGAAGGAGCTTAATATCAGAACCCTTTTTGCCGATGAGTTCGGCCCTCAGCCGGTAAACAGCGTTATCCTCACCTTTGATGACGGATACGAGGATAACTATACCTATATGTTCCCCCTCATCAAGAAATATAACGTAAAGGTGACTGTGTATATGATCGGCTATAAAATAGATAAGCCGGGCTACCTTTCCACAGAGCAGATAAAGGAAATGTCCGATAGCGGCCTTGTTCAGTTCGGATGCCATACGCTGGATCATCCATCTCTCACAGGCCTTTCAGAGCAGGGCATCAGAGAGCAGTTTGAGGGAACCAACTGGCTCGTCAGTCAGATAACGGGCAAGGAGGTCACAACGGTGGCATACCCCTCAGGAGATTATAACGAGACAGTAATGGATATTGCAAGAGAGTATTACAGCTTTGCATATACCACCGATGACGATATGTATGTGGGTCAGGATCCTATGATGCAGCCCAGATATGCGATCCTTCGCGGAATGAGTATCGCAGGATTTCGTGTTTTTGTTGAATAATCAAGTGTAAACATTTTGCTATTGTGTTGAAAAAACGGTAGAAATATGGTAACATAATATATCTGTTTTGAAAGGTACGACTTATGAAAAGAATAATTGCACTTATACTTGTGCTCTCCTCACTGCTTTGCTTTACCTCCTGCAAGGATGAGGGCGAGGTAATGGGAGAGAAATATAATTCAAACGATATAGTTCTCAAATCCGAGAACTTCAGCTATACGAGAGCTGAGCTTTCCATTGCGTTTAATCAGTACTTTATGGATTTCTTCTATAACAATGAAAATATCGATTTTTATAATATCGATACCGAGGCATCTCTGAAGGATCAGATCTATTATGATGACGTGACGTGGTTTGACTATTTTGCAGATCTTTCTCTTTCCTATATGGAGAATGTTCTCGTGCTTTGCGAGGCGGCAAAGGCAGAGGGAGTTGAGCTTTCCGAGGAGGATCTTTCCGAGATCGAGGATGTTCTGGATTCCTACGTAAGATACGCCAATGACTACGGCTATACAGAGATCGAGTATTTTGCTAAATTTTTTGGCCCTGAGGCAAATCAGGACTACCTGAGAGAGTATTATAAAAAGGAAGCACTTGCCATTATTTATGAGAACCGTCAGGTAAGCTCCTATACCTTCACCGCGGAGGAGCTCTCCGAGTATGCGGAGAGCAACCGAGAGGCCTTCTATGCCATCGATTATATCACCTATACTTTTGATGAGGATGAGGACAGAGAAGCAAAGGCTGCGGCTGAATCTCTTGCGGCAGTTACCGATGCGGCAGCGTTTGACAGCGCTATCCTCACTTATATGAAGGAAAAGCTTGGAAAAGAGGGCGATGAGCTCACAACCAAGGATTGCTACCGCAGCTTTAAGTACTACGATGAGTACAGCGAGTTCTCCAAGTGGGCATTCGATGGCGGCGAGGTCGGAAAGACCTACGTGAAGAGCAACGACGTGGACGGACAGTATACCGTATATCTTCTCACAACGGCTCCCACATTAAGAACCGATAATACAAAAAATATCCGTATTCTTACCGTTAACACAGATTCTCACGAAACAACGGCAAAGGCACTTTCCTACGCTGAGGGGCTTCTTTCTCAGTGGAAGGAGGGAGATGCCACAGAGGATAGCTTTGTAGAGCTTATAAAAAATGAAACAGACGATAAGAGCGCTGTTAGCATCGGGGGGCTCGTTGAGGGCGTAGCCGCAGGCGATGCTCTTCCCGAGGGCCTTGAGGAGTGGCTTTACAGCAGCGAGACCGTTCAGGGCAGCACAGATATCTTCAAGGATACCGGCTGTTACTATATCGTATACTATTGCGGTGAGGGCCGTGTGAAATGGGAAATGGATGCAGAGAATGCACTCATTGCCGAAAAATATGAGGAAAAGAAGCTGGGATTCTATGAAAAGTATGCCGTTGAGCGCTTTGATGAGGTGATCCGGTCTCTTGATGAATAACAGAATAACAGAGAAACAGAAAGCTCCTGTCACGGTAATGTGACAGGAGCTTTTTAGCTTTAAATATTCATGCTCTCAAGAATAGACTTGAATTCAAGGAGTGAGCCTGCAGAATTGAGGGCAGCCCTCACCTCTGCGCTTCCTCTCATTCCACGGATAAAATGTGCGGCACGGCCCCTTGCCTCTCTTATTCCCCGCTCCTCTCCCTTGAGGCTCACCAGAGAAGAAACGAGAGAAACAGCCATTTCTATCCGCTCCTTCGGTGTAGGGGCAGAAAGCTCCTCCCCTTTGAGATAAGCCTTGATCTCAGAAAAAACATAAGGGTTTCCAAGGGCCTCACGGCCTAACATAATTCCGTCACAGCCTGTTTCTCTGAGCATCCTTTCTGCACTCTGCCCATCCTTAACGTCGCCGTTGCCGATGACCTTCACCTCAGGGGGAAGTGCATCGCGAACACGGGCAATAATATCCATATCAATGCCGGGAGTGTATAGCTCCTCTCTGGTACGGGCATGGACCGTAACTGCAATGGCACCTGCAGATGCACAGGCTAAGGCTACCTCCACAGCGTTTTTTGAGGCTCTGTTCCAACCGGCACGGATCTTTATAGAAACGGGAAGCTCTACCCGCTCCTTTATGGCAGCAACGATCTGCCCGGCCAGAAGGGGATCCCTCATAAGAGCGCTTCCGTCGCCCGAGAGGGCGATCTTTTTAACGGGGCAGCCCATGTTAATATCAATGGCAATGGGTCGCTCCTCGTAGATGCATCCGTCAAAGGAGCCCTTTTCGATCATTTCGGCAGCAGCGGCCATAACTTTGGGCTCGTGGCCGAAAAGCTGAATGGCAGTATTGCCGTCGCCTTTGGGGAGGTAGGCAAGGTCTGCCGTTTTTTTGTCTCTGTAGGTCAGGGCCTTGGCGGAGATCATCTCGCTGACAGCGTAGTCGGCACCGCCGCTGTA
>JAFQNM010000054.1 GCA_017395885.1 Clostridia bacterium
GCTGCTTACGGAGCTGAACCAGGAATCTGTTGACGCTCCCTGAAATCTGTTCCAGTTACAGGGGTCTCCAACGGCACTTGCATATATCTCGTTAACGCATCTGCCGTAAGCATCCTCACCGTATCTGCATCCCCAAAGTCTGTTTTTTGCGGCTACAACGTAATCCATTTCAGGTATGCTTCTGTCAAGATACACTGTTCCCGACGATTGGGCATAAATCTCCGCAGCCTCCACCACAAGAGCTGAGCCGCCTACAGGTCTGCAGACCACGTTATAATCCCTGTTAAGCTCAGGAAGCTCAAGACCTCTCAGGCTGACAGTATCTCCGCTGATGACTGCGTTTGTAAAGGAAAGCTTCTTTATCATTTCTCCCTTTTCTCCCGTTTCAAGCAGCTTATAGCTTATTCTTTCAACTTTTCTGTAGGGTGAAAGCTCGTCAGCCTCGTTTCCCTCACGGTCGCAGGGGGTAAAGCTCAGCTCGATAAAGGCTCCGTTCTGCGGCCCAAGGGCATAAGACGTATGAACAGCAAGAGAGCCTGCAGTTCCGTTCATCATATCATAATAAACGTTATCGGGGAAAAAGTATATCCTCGTTCCTGATATGACCCACTTCTTTTCCTTTTGGGTAAGAAGTGATGATGTGTTGAACAAGTCTGCCGAAGCAGGCTTTCCGTTTTCGGTGTAAAACGCCTTGATCCTGTTTTCGCAATCTGCTACGAGAGCATTTTTGACTATATCCGAGCCAAGCTTTATATCAAGGCACATAATATCAAATATCCTTGCCCCGTTGCTGTTCATAAGGCCTCGCTCTTCTCTGACGGAAATATGAGGATAGCTCTCTCCAGTCATATTTTTCATATCAAAAAAGCTATTTTCAGGAGTTTCTCCGCTTCTGTCATAGCCTCCGAAGGTGCTTTCAACCTCTGTTTCTCTTTTATCTGTTTTCTGCTTAGCTATTCTCATGGGCGCCTCACACTTTTATTTCTCTTACACCAAGGGGCATATACGTTCTGTTATACCAATCAGCATAGCTGTTATACGCCTCGGCAAAAACACGGGATGAATTCAGATACTGAGGAACATCACGAAAGGCAAGGTCGCTTTTCATAATAAGATAGCTGACGTAGAGCCTTTAATAAGGGTCGGGAGCGAACAGCTGTCTCTCTCCGTCACTCTCGGGATCAATGGGAGAAGGGTTGCCCACCGCACCCATATGAGTATCTGCGATCTCCGTTACGACGGTAGTCTCTATCTCGGAAAGCCAGCCTATGAGCTCTCTTCTTTCAATGCCCTCTCCTATCAGCCTTGAGGCCGCCGCCACTGCTTCATTTACTTTCATTTTCTCATTCCTTTCTTTTTAAAAATCGGGCTGCTTTTGCAGCCCGATAATTTGGCAATTGAGATTCTCAGTTTTTGGCAAAAGCCTCTATAAACGCTTCCGCCGCTCTGTCCTGCCTCTGAGATGTCTCTATCACCTCTGCAAAACGGAGAGGTACCTCTACCGCAATTCCGGTACGGATGAGCATATTCTCTCCGTTGACCGCTACAAACCTTTCCGTATCGTTCTTTGATCTGCGGGGAATGAAGACGGTCTTCACGGCCTCCGCTCTTTTATTTTCTGAAACCTTTGCCATTTATACTATCCTTTCTTTACTTTAATTTCAGTTTGCTTCAACTACGGATGAGGAGAATGAGGAGCAGGATTCCACTCTCAGCATATATTCCTCAACAAGTCTTGTTGCTACCTTTGTTGCCTTCCAGCCCACGGACGATCTCTGGTTAAGAGGGTCGTTTCCGTAGCCCTTCTGCTTGACGATATGCTCGATACCGCCACCTGCAATATCTGTTGTTCCGTAAGCGTTTGCACCGATAAAGAGTGTGCAGAAAACACTGCAGCCATCCTTACCGCCATCCTCGCCAACATATATCTTTGCCTCGGTGGACTGAACGAAGCGCACACCGCCCAGCGTTCCGATCTCGCCCTTGAGAATGCTCTGGGGATCTGCATACTTCTGGATATCAAGCCACTGGCCCTTTGCATCCTGCATAAGATCATATGCCACGTAGGGGTGGATAACTGCCACGTATGAGCCGTCGATGGTGGGGGCGTTCATTGCCTTGAGCTGTGCTGCGGCACGGAACACATCCTTCACTCTCAGCTTACAATCCTCGCTGAGCTCCTTACGGGAGGTGACGGGAGTTTCTGCTCCGTCCTCTGCGACGTGAGGGCAGTAGTTTACGTTTGTGCCGCCCATGATCTGATTTCGAACAACAGTATCAATAGTTCTGCCGGCCTGGTCTGCGAGCTGCTTGGTTGCCTCCACAACGATGGGATCAACGCTGGTGAGCTCGATCATATCGGTGAGCTCCACATAGTCGCCGTACTGGTCTACTGTGGCAGTTACGGGAACTACGCTGAGCTTGGAGGCTGTGGGGGTCACGCCCTCCGTGATGGGAGTGAGGGCCTTAGGAAGCGCATTGAATCTTCTGAATTCAATAGTTTTGCCGCCACCCTTAGGGATAGGTCTCTTCTGTGCAAACTGGTCAAACACGAGTGAGGGACCTGCAAGCTCGATGAGAGTCTTATCATAAAAGGTCTTCATCTCTGCGGAAAGGCCGCTCTCTCCTGTGTATGCTACGGTTGCTGAGGGATCGTTGGCATTTACGTATCCCTCTGTTGAATGTACTGTATCTCCTGCTCCGAAAAGCTGAAGATCCATTCTGTTAAAATTGAAAGACATATTTTTTCTTTCCTTTCTTAAAATTTGATCTTTGCGCCGTTCGCCACCCTTTTAAGGATGTCTCTGATTCCCTTTCCGGTCAGGCTTTCGACGCTTGTTTGACTTTGGGCAGGTGCCCTTCCTCTGCTGCCGTTTTCCTCAGGTCTTGAGGCTGAAAGGCTTATCTCATACAGTGCCTCTGCCAGGGCCTTGCTTTTTGCCTCTGCCTTTGCCTTTTCCATAAGCTCACTCATATGAGTGGCACTCCACGCCTCCTCAACGGTGAATCCTGCGTTGAGCAAGGCTCGGAAACGGCTGTCTGAAAGCTCTCTGCCAAGGTCAAAGCCTTCGTTTGTCGAGGAGAGCCTTTCTGCTTCCGATATGATATCTGAATATGCTCTCTCTGCCTTGATCTCTCTCAGCTTTTCTAAAAACGTGCTTTGTGAACGTCTTTTTTTCAGAGCATCTATCAGCATCTCCTCGCTTTCGGCTTCAATTCCCAGAAGCTCTGCAATGCTTTCGTATGAGCTTTCCCTCGGCTCAGGGCCGCTCTCCGTGGGTGACGAGCCTTCGCTCTTCTTTCCGACGGTAACATTTTCTTCTCCTGTATTTACGGCGGTGGACTGTTCTGCAGCACTGCCCTCTCCGCCTTCACCGAACAGCTGAAGATCTAACCGTAAATTTTTCATGCTTTCCTCTCTTTCTGTCTTCGCGAAGTACAAGTGCATTATAGCTGCATCCTTATCTCTTCTCTCCCGATTTTGCATTTTTGCATCAAGGCTGTTTTTCAGACCAAAAAAGTCGGCAGCTTAAGCTACCGACTTCTCTTCTCTTTATAAATTTAAGGTGTATTTATACTCCAGCCTCAGGGGAGCATATGAATTCTTTGACCGGCGCAGCCCCTCAAGGCCCATATCCTCCTCACGGTTTACGTATATCACGTCTGAGGAAAGCATTTTCAAAAATCCTCTTGCAAGGGTCTGGTATGCGCCGGGGATATCCTTTCGCGCCTTCTCCGTATGGATTATCACCGTATCTCCGAACACCTCACCTATTGTGAGACCTATTATTCTGCCGGAGGCTCTGAGAACGGCTCCCTGCATTGAAAAGGCCTCACAGTCAAGTATAACGGGCAGAGTTGCCTCGTATTCCGGATCATCAATCGATGATGTATCGGGATTTTCAAGGCAGTATTCTTTAAAAAACCCTATAGCCTCATCTCTGTTTACTTCTGTTATTGCTTCAACAGAATATCCGGGATGCTCCTTTTCAAATCTGTTCAGATTATATTTATAGTTATGATGCTTCTTTCCCTTGGGGGAGATAAGCTCTTCTCTCAGGTATATATAATCTGCCCAATCTCTGTCTGCATACATACTGCCTTCAGGTATGCAAAACACCCTTGCCACGGCGCTCTTCATACTCTCGGGTATTACGGAAAGCGTAGCATCATCAGCATTTTCGGTATGCTCCCGCAAAAGCTCAAGAGCATGATCGTCATATCTGCCCACCGGCATCAGATATGAGGTTCCGCTCTCCTCCTCATATTTTGCTCTCAAATACAGTGCTCCATCTGCAACGGCATACTCCATCTGATAAGGGATACGCCACATTTTTACCGTTCCCGGTGCGTAGTCGCACTGGCTCCATCTTGCACCGGACTGAAGATGCTCACAAAAGCACCTGTCTATGATCGGAAAATCCTCTTTTTCTATCCTTTTGAATTCCAGCATTTCTTCCTGTTTCTTTCAAATTCCAGCTTTTTGTATATTTGTCAAATATTACCAATCTCGTTTCGCCATTTTTGTGCAACATTAAAATTGGTAATTACTTGCTTTTATTTCCAATTTATGGTAATATATTAATGTCAAAAATTACCAATTACATGGAGTATAAAATTATGGAAAAAATTAAGATCCTTATTGCTGACGAAAATGCAGAAAGCAGAAAAGCCTGCAAGGAAGCTCTTATGCGAGCAGGTAACAGATACGTTGACGAGGTATCAAACGGTGAGGAGGCTCTTGCCTCCATCCTTCGCGATCATCACGACATCGTTATTGCAGACGTATGGCTCTCAAAGCTGGACGGCATTGGCCTTATACGTCAGGTTTCTGCAGCAGACTTCGGCAGGGACAAGCCTCCCGCCTTTATTATTGCATCTCTCGTTACAAACCAGAACATTTTTATTGAGGCTGCAAGAGCAGGTGCTGCTCTTTGCCTTCCCAAGCCTCTTGATTATTCAAGCCTTGCAGATCACATCAGCTCAATTTACAAGGGCCGTGCAGAGGGCAGCATTTCCACCTGCGGCCAGAACTCTGCACCTCCCGACATTGAGGCTCAGGTAACCAAGATCATTCATCAGATAGGTGTGCCTGCCCACATTAAGGGATACCAGTATCTCAGAACCGCCATTCTTATGACTATCAGCGATAATGATATTATCAACTCCGTTACTAAGGTGCTCTACCCCTCTGTTGCCAAAAAGTATTCCACTACCACCTCAAGGGTTGAGCGTGCTATTCGTCATGCCATTGAGGTTGCATGGGACAGGGGCGACATCGACACCCTCAATTCTTATTTCGGTTATACTATCCAGAACAACCGTGGCAAGCCCACAAACTCTGAATTTATTGCTATGATCGCTGACAATCTCAGGCTGAAATACAAGATTCACTGACCCTTGAGCTCGAGCTCCTTGCCGTCTGTTATGAACACTATGTGTCCCCTCTCGTCTGTTCTGAAATATTCTATCCCGCGCTCCTCAAGCTTATCTACAGTCTCCTTATGAGGATGTCCGTATGAATTATCCTCTCCACACTGGATCACTGCATATTTTGGTGATACCGCATCAAGAAACTCCTCAGAATTTGACGTTACCGACCCATGGTGGGATACCTGGTATATATCTGCTCTGAGCAGGCTTCTCATATATCTCTCCACCATAATGCCCTCTGAGTTTTTCTCCACGTCTCCCGTTATGATTGCAGAAGTTTCTCCGTATTCCACTCTCGTTACAACGCTATAATCGTTAAAATCCGCAAACTCAGTCACGGGAGAAAGAATGGTGAGCTCGATCCCACCCGCAGTGTACTCGTCTCCTGCCTTGGCCTCGATCACATCTGCACCGGATTTTTCAATAGCATCAAGCAATCTTTCAATGGTTTCCGTATCGCTGTATGCATCACTCATTATTACGTTCTTTACCGTGAGGTTTGAAACTATTTCATCTGCTCCGCCTATATGGTCCTCATGAGGATGAGTCAGAATAAGATAATCTATCTCCTCGGTATAGCTCTGTATGTATTCCAGTGTGCTTTCAGCATGATCCTGAGGGCCTGCATCTATAACGACCACGCCTTCCTCGGAAATGATCAGTGCGCTGTCGCCCTGACCCACATCAATAAAATGGAATTCACAGTCTCCCGAAAGCGCAATGCTTTCATTATTGATTATTACGTCTGCAATATAGAAAATGACGGCTATTACTATTAAAACGGCGATCGCCGTTCCCGAAAGCTTTATCTTATTATTTCTTTTTCTCTTAGCCATTATTACTCTCCCTTATTTCTTTTAAATGATTATACCACACTTACCGCTCAATTTCAACAAAAAGGAGATGCCAAGGCATCTCCTTTTTTATTTGTATAGCCGTTTCAGCTCATCCGTTATACCCTCGGTATTCTTTTCTATCTCCTCATAGCCGTAGAAAAAGCTGCCTCTGTAGTTTTCATATGAGGAAGCGTTTTCAACCTGAGACGTCATTATTCCTCCCGGAGACTCCCATTCATCATACCTGTATGCCGCATGGCTCACAAGAAAGGCTGTGTCTGTTTCCGAGAGCATTGCCGACCACCATTCAGTCAGAGCGGTATAGGATGCTGCAATATTATCCGCCGTCCAATACAGCTGAGGTGCTATATAATCTACGTATCCTCCCTTGGCCCATGCAATGCTGTCGCAATATATATCAAAGTAGGACTGTGCTCCCCTCGTTGTGCTTCCGCTTTCATCGCCATAGCCGTTTTTCCATATACCAAAAGGCGATACTCCGAAAAGGCAGGAGCTATCCTTCTCCTTTACTGCTTCATAGCAAAGCTTAACCAGACGGTTTACGTTATCTCTGCGCCAATCACCAACGTCATCATACTCTGTTCCGTGAGAAGCAAAGGTTTCGCTATCGGCAAATGCGCTTACAGTTTTATTACCGGCCTCATCAGCTTCATAATAGGGATACGGATAAAAGTAATCATCAAACACCACGCCTGCAACGTCATAGTTTTCAACTATTTCACGAACCCCGTTCGCTATCATCTCACGAACCTCAGGATTTCCGCAATCGTAGTATATTTTTCCGTCTGCATACTTTATGCACCAATCGGGATTCTTTGCCCCGGGGCTACCGGCAGGCAGCTCCTCCACAGCTCCTCCCGTTGCGACCCTAAGAGGATTTACCCATGCATGAACCTTTATCCCCTCTTTTTTGGCAGCTTTTATAATATAGTCCAGGCAATCAAGGGTAAGCTCTCTTTCAGATGAAAGATATCCCGAAACGGGAAAAATCTCAGAATCATATAGTGCATCTGAGGATGGGCGAACCTGAAAAAACACCGTATCCAGGCCGGCATCACTTGCGGTTTTCACAATTGAATCAAGCTCTGCCTTGAGCTCGCTCTTTGAAAGGTCAGGCCTTGAGGGAAAATCAATATTAGATACGGATGCGATCCACACTCCGTTCATTTCGCCCATCAGCTCATGTGGCACCTCTGTTTCTTCCTTCGGCGGTTCTTTATTGATGCTTATTGCTATTGCTACCATAATGATCGCAAATATCAAGACAAATGAGAGCGATACTCCTCCCACTATTGCCAGAGTTTTTTTATCCATGCCTTTTAATTTCATCAGCTTCTCCGTCTGTTTTTACTTATATCAATTATATTGCTTCTTATAAAATATTATGATACTTAATTTTAACCCAAACAGAACAATAAGTCAACAAAAAAGGAGATGCCGAAGCATCTCCTTTTGGGGGTATCTTATTAATAAGAATCAACTGTCTTCTTGTTACCGCCGATATAGTCACGGTCAAGAGAGAGGACACCGTTATCCATACGGAAGATACGGTCTGCCTTTGCTGCGATATCAAGGTCATGAGTTACCATCATAAGGGTCTGGCCACGGGTCTCACGGATCTTGAGGAGCAGGCGAAGTACTTCATCTGCGTTAGTACGGTCAAGGTTACCTGTAGGCTCATCTGCAAAGAGGATCTGGGGGTTATTAATCAGAGCACGGGCAATAGCTACTCTCTGACACTGACCACCGGAAAGCTCACTGGGCAGATGGTGGAGACGCTCGGAAAGACCGAGGCACTCTACAAGCTCACGAAGAGACTCCTGATAAGATGAATCCGACTTGTTACACATTACTGTGGGAAGAAGGATGTTTTCAAGAGCTGTAAACTGGGGAATAAGGTGGTGCTTCTGGTAAATAAAGCCCATCTTTTCGCCTCTGAAGCGACCCAGTTTGTCTGCGCTCATCTTTGTGATATCCTCGTTATCGATGAGGATACGGCCAGCGTTTGCACGGTCAAGGCCTGCGCAGATGTGAAGGAATGTAGACTTACCGGAACCGGAGGAACCGATGATCGCTACAAACTCTCCCTTTTCGATCTTAATATTTACACGGTTTACCGCGGTGATAACGGAATCAGACTGTCTATACTGCTTGATTACGCTCTCAGTCTGAAGCATATACTCAGTTTTAGCCATTATTTAATCCTTTCCTGACGGGATTTCCGTCCTATCGTTTGGTTTAGTTATTTTCAATTATTATTTTACGGGGTACGATCATTCATCGTCCTTGCCGCCGCCACCGTTCTCAAGGGAGTAACGGTTCTTGAAGTAGCTCTTGTAAGGAATGTATGCAGAGAAGAATCCGCATCCTACAGACATTACGATCGCTATTGCGAGTGCGTACCAAGGCATATAGAATGTGTAGCGTACATACTCACCGGAGAAGTTAGGTACTATTACGTTATACGCATAGAACATAAGGTAGCTTCCCAGGAAGCTGAGCACGATACTTACTATGAGTGAAAGCACTGACATGCTGAGACCGCCGATAAGGTAGATCTTTCTGATGTCACTTCCGTTAGCACCCATTGACTGGATAATATTGAACTCCTTCTCACGCTTGAAGTAATACAGTGTCTGTGAGAAGAACCAGATGATAGGTGAAATGCAAAGGATAAGAATGGAGATGGCGATATAAAGCTCGTTATAATGCTCATCTTCCTTGATATTGTTTTCTGCAAGCTGGTTAAGGTCGGTAATAACGATGGAGCCTACCTTGCTGGCATTATCGTCTGATACCATCTGGCGGAGGCTGTTCTCAATGAATGTGATGTGCTCATCATTCATCTGGAATACATCCTTTTCGCCATACTTTGCATCGTATGTATAGATATTGAGCTTTGTTGTTGTTGCGTCTCTGCCGGTTACCTTTTCATATGCAAGGTTCTCTGCACGGTTCTGAGAGGGGCTACCGGGATCGTTGATGATGTACACGGGAACGCTGCCGGAAGGAATATCCTTGATTACTGCGCAAACCTCAAACTCTGTAAAATCATATCTGAATCTCTTGATCTGGTTACGGAGAAGGTTTGTTCCGGTTACGTTAGAGTCGATAGCAAGTACTGCATTAACGAAGGTGGACAGTACGATCTGATCTCCCTCCTCAAAGTTGAACTTTGAGATGTTGGAGATGGAGTCACCTACGATAACATACTGCTTTTCAGGAGTGCTCTCGAGGATCTTTGTGATATCGCCCTCGATCTCATACTGGCTGAGGAAGTCGAAGAGGTCCTGATAGTTATTATAATCAACTGCCTTATAAACTACCTTATTTGTGACCTTATAGGACTCTGTTCCCTGATAGGGTGTTTCTGCATCTTCTGTATCATAAACGATGAATCCGGTGGACAGGGGCTTAACGTCCTTTCTGTTAACCAGCATAAAGGACTGGATATACATAGCCTCTGTTGTGGGGCTCTGCTTGCTTGCGGGATCGGTCTCCTCTGCTGCAGGCTTTGCATTACCGGTTGCCTCGATACCTGTGATGGCATTGAAGTCCTCTGCTATGCCATACTCCTCAAGCTCATCCTTGAACTCAGTTCTGAAATCCTCGTTGATCTCACGGATTGAGTTACTGAGGATAGTATCGTATGCTGCAGTTGTGTTCTCTGTATTTATCTCCAGTGTATACTGTGCTCTGGGATAATCAAGGTCTGTTGTATAGATATTGGCAAGATACAGACCGCAGATGAACAGTGCGCAGAATATGATCGCTGATGTGAGAAGCTGGATATTATACTTTCTGAATCTCCACAGAGAGTACATCTCGTAGTGTCCGGGGAAGGACTTGCCGAGAAGGTTGAAGGACTTTCTGGGGGAAGTTACAAGGTTTGAGTTATCCTCTGTTACGATAAGTGACATAGGATGACGGAAGGATGTGACTCTCATGGGCATGAATACCGATGCGAGTACAACGACAGTGCTGAATACGAACAGCAGGAGGATCATCGTTATGTCAAACGCAAACTTAAATCCGGAGGGCAGGTAGATAAGGAATACTACCAGAGTGGATACAAGCGCCGCAGGAATAAACGTTGTCAGCATAATGACGAACATTTCCCAGAAGGCTGTCCAGAACAGCATCTTAAAGTCTGCACCGAATGTCATATAAACACCGTATGTAAACTTATACTGATTCATTCTGATGTTATATATAGATGTCAGAAGGAATACAGAAAGCACGAGCAGAAGGCCTGCTATAACTGCAAAGGTTGCATTGTTTGCTGCTACTCTGCTCTCATAGTCAAGCAGAAGTGTTCTCTCTACGCTATAGTTCTGGTATGTATATCCGGGCTCAATAGACATGAGCTTGGAAACATAATGTGTTTCAAAGCGCTCACAATGCTTCTTTACGGTTTCGTAATCAGCCATTGAGCCATCCTCTCGGCTAAGCTTACCGAAACGGATGAACACATCATACTCATACTTATTCTCTTTGACGTTAAGTCTTTCGATCGGGCCGATACCGTCGATCTCTTCTGTGAGAATGTAGTAGGTCTGTCTATTCTTATCTGTTATACCTACTGCATTTGTTTCTCCACCGTAGTCCACAAGGAAATTGTACTGACCCTGTGTCAGATTGCGGATAACATAATGATACTTATATTCTTCCTCAATCTGCTGGTATGCGACCGTATTGTTGTTTGTGGACGATATTGCCATCATACCAAACAAAAGCTGGATGATGAAAATAGCGGCAAAGAAGCAACAATACTGCTTGAAGTTGAAGAATACGCTTTTAAATGCTATTTTGATATGGCGAGAAAGGTATTCCCAAATTTTCTCTAACATCGCTCTGCGGCACTGTTTTAAACAGCGCTTCCTCCTTGAAAAAATTGCCGTTGCAACGGGTAAATTGGCATAACTACCCCAACCCGAATACTTTATATAATTATACCATTGTTCTGCGAAAAATGTAGCATATTTTAAGAATAAAATATAACAAATTTGCAGCTCGTTTTTTGTGCAAACTTTCACATATATTTATTTCTAACAAGCTTATGTTACTTTTTGTTTATATTGTGACACACATTTTTACTTCCCTTTTTTTACCTTATTTTCTCTTTTCCTTTTTTCTTCCATTGACAAGGCATATTTCCTGTGTTAAAATAGCCTTACCATATAGAGTGCGTTAGGGACAGCCCCTTCGATCGCACAGCAACCTACCCCTCGGGGCAAGGTGCTAACGGCTGACTGATGGGTGAAATTCTGCTCTCTCCCGTTGGTTTTCGGGAGTTTTTTTATGCTTTTTCGCTCCCCCTCTTGACCTTGACAGCATTATATTATAAAATATAATGAAGTGCAATTTTCTCCCAAACAAAAAGAAGGTAAACAATGTTCAAATTCAACAGAAACGACAAATACAAAACTATTGCAGCATATTCTCTGGCTGTTATAGTTTCATCGGCGCTGATAATTCTCGGTATACTGAACTTCTCTGCCGTTGCCTCGGCAGTCAGCAGCTTTTTTGGGATACTTGCTCCCTTCACCTACGGTTTTATCATCGCTTATCTGTGCAACCCCATTCTCAATTTCTACGAGCACAGAGTGTTCAAATTCAAAAATGCAAAAAAGGACGTTTCCGCCCTCAGGCGAGCACTCTCTCTTATATTGACGGTCATCACGGCCATTGCCATCCTTGCTGTTCTCGCTTATGCCGTCATTCCCCAGACCGTTGCCAGCATAAACGATCTGGGAAGCAAGCTCAATTTCTATCTCGTTGAGCTCCAGGAGCTTGCAGATGAGCTTACCGTCAAATACTCACCTATCATCTTCAACACCAGCTACTCAAGCGTTACAGAGATGCTCTCCGACCACGATATAGCCTTCGATCTGAAGGACCTTATCTCCAACTCCTTTGTTATCTTTAAGGACGGTTTCGACCACATCTTCTCCTTCGGCTCAAGGCTTGTAAGCGAGATCATCAACCTCCTTATGGGCATCTTTCTTGCAATTTACTTTCTCATCGGCAAGGAAAGGCTCTGTGCCCAGTCCAAGAAGCTTCTTGCCTCAC